>CAJXVF010000536.1 GCA_913060845.1 uncultured Alphaproteobacteria bacterium
ACAACTTCTTTAAGGCTGCTGGATATGTTGCAGATTAAATGGACGGCGCTCTAGGTCCGCCAACGGCATGCGAAGGCTGCTTTCACGACCCATGGGCATGCCAATCACGCGGGCAGTCCTAAGTGCATCGCTCAGCAAAGAAAGGCCATCGTCTGTTGCATGTGGGGAAGCCCAGGTGTGGATATCCTCCACCCAGGTCTCGCGCATCAACGCGGCCCCGATCTCGGGAATGATGGCGGTGGGCTTTGCGTCCCTTGGCAACACTACAAACCAGGGGCGTGTCGGGCTTTGCCAGAAGGCTGTGCGAAAACCGGTGAAGTAGCGGACCTCTGCTTCTGTCGTCAGCAGCAGCGCGTCGATACTTGCTACGCGCATGGCCTCGTGGGCCTTGGCGACCCGCACTTCAAACTCTGCAGGCGGGAAGTCCGTCGTCACACGCGGCCTGCGGATACGCCGCCATCAACCATGTAAACGCCGCCAGTAGAGAAGCTGGCGTCATCGCTGGCTAGGAACAACATCATCCGCGCGACTTCTTCTGGCTTGCCGTAGCGCTTTAATGGTGTGCCTTGGGCCAGCGGGAAATTCTGGCGGTCAGCATCTGTGACGCCGTTCATATCTTCCATTTTATCCATCATTGGCGTGGCGATGGGGGATGGGTTGACCGTGTTCACGCGGATATTGTGTGCCGCCCCTTCCAATGCCGCAGTCCGCATCAATCCGATGACGGCATGTTTAGATGCGGTATAAGCTGCCAATCCCGGCAAAGCGCGAATGCCCGCCGTGGAAGACGTAATAACAATGCTGCCGCCGGATGCTTCCATGGCCGGCATCATATGCTTCAGGCCAAGGAAGACGCCGCGCACATTCACGGCCAACACTTTATCGAAGAGGTCCAGGTCATAATCGACCGTCGGCATGATATTGCCGACGATGCCTGCATTCAGCAGCGCTGCATCCAGGCCGCCACGGCGGTCGAGCGTGGCCGCAACGATTTCGCGGTTAGCATCATCCTGGGACACATCAGCCACCATGAACGCAGCACCAAGCTCGTTTGCGAGTGCCGCAAGCGGCGCTTCATCAACATCCACCAGCATTAAGTTGGCACCTTCTGCATGGAACAGCCGCGCTGCAGTCGCCCCGATACCAGCTGGCGCGCTAGCCCCCGTAATGATCGCTGTTTTGCCCGAAAGTTTGCCCATGATGGTTCCCCCTGTTGCCAATCACTCTATTGCCAATCGCCGTGTGTCGCCTTTGGCAAGCCCAGATGATCGCGGAGCGTCGATCCGGTGTATTCTTTGCGATACAAGCCTCGTCGCTGTAGTTCTGGCACCACATGCTCGACAAAGTCCTCGAATGATCCCGGCAGCACGGATGGCCCAATAACAAAGCCGTCGCAGACTGGTGACGTGAACCATTCTTCCATGATGTCAGCAATCTCCTTCGGGCCGCCGACCCAGGCGTGATTCAAGCGGCCGCGCTGCGTCAGGTTCATGAAGTCCCGGGGTGTTGGATTGGCGACACCCTGTTGCACAACCCGGTCCCGAAGCGCCTGAATGCCAGACAGGCCTTCCATATCTTCATCCGTGAACGGCTCATCCATGCCCTTCTGGCCGAAGTCATAGTTTAAACCTTCGGACAGCAGAGAGAGCTGATCCGTCTCGTTCGGCAATGTGTCGTATAAGGCGCGCTTGTCTTCAGCTTCCATCTTGGTCGCAGCGGCGACGGGGAACCCTAGCGCCGCGATCTTGAAGTTATCCGGATTGCGGCCATTGGCGGCGCAGGCTGCTTTCAAGCTGTCATAATTGCGCTTAGCGATATCGAATGTCGGGAAGGCCGTGAACAGCAATTCCCCCCAACGCGCCGCAAACTTTTGCCCGCGCCCACTAGCACCCGCCTGAATAACCACCGGGCGTCCTTGCACGGACCGTGGGACAGTAAACGGCCCCCGCGTCTTGTAGAATTCGCCCTCATGATCGAGCCTGCGGACGCTACCCGGTTTGGCAAAAACGCTGTTGGCCTTGTCCAGGATAATTGCGTCATCATCCCAGCTATCCCACAGGCCAAGTGCGGCTTCCATAAAATCATCGGCGCGATCATACCGGTCGTCATGGGCGATGACTTTGTCACGGCCCATATTGCGGGCCTCATTGTCATTCACGGACGTTACGACATTCCAGGCGGCCCGGCCCTTGGTCATCAGATCCAGTGTCTGAAACAGGCGGGCCACATAGAACGGCTCATGATATGTGGTGGAGAATGTGGCACCGAGACCCAGCCGCTCCGTCGCCATGGCCATGGCCATCAGCACGGCGACGGGGTCCATCTTTACGGCGCGGATGCCGTGTTCAATCGTGTGAGCATGGTCGCCGGTATACATGTCGGGCATTGCAAGGCGATCATCGAAGAAGCCGATGTCGAATTTACCATGCTCCAGCACACGGCCAATGTGCTGGTAATACTCCGGCGAGGTGAAATCCGCCCGCGCCTCTGGATGGCGCCATGCGGCAGGGATCGTCGTGCAGTTCTGCGCTTGCAGAAACGCGACCAAGTGGATTTGACGCATAGCTCAGCCCTCAACGAAATTATAGCGGTTTCGCTAAGTGTCGGCTGCACTGCAGGGCCGGTCAACTGCCGTTTACGGTCCCGCCGCTACTGGAACCTGCGGCCAGACTTACCGCGATTATCCCGAACGTCTTCGACACAGAGTTTTACCTGGCGAAGATCGGGGCGGTATCGGGC
>CAJXVF010000537.1 GCA_913060845.1 uncultured Alphaproteobacteria bacterium
TGCGCCACATACGACTGTTTTTGCACCCAATGCTCCGATATTTACTCTTTTGGCGATTGGACCGATTTTTGCTTGCTTATAGAGTTCGAACGAACACAACAGCGAAATCTAACACCAATTAGGTTATCGTCGGCTATGAAATCCTGGGATTGAGCCTATGTCTCCTATCGAAATTGCCATTCTTTCGGGTGCTGCGTTTTGTACCTCGGCGTTGACAGCGGTTGTGGGGGCAGGCGGGGGCACGGCGTTGATTGCGATTATGCTGCAGGTGATGTCGCCTGCGGCTGCGATCCCGGTGCATGGGGCGGTGCAACTGGCGTCTAATACGACACGGGTTTGGCTACTTTGGCAGCATATGTCTTGGCCGATTATCTTCCGTTTTGCTGCTGCATTGCCGCTCGGCGCTTGGTTGGGGTTAGCACTGTTTCAGGGGCTACCAACGGCTGTCATTCAGATCATGATCGGCTGCTTCGTGCTGATTTCCCTGGGCGCGCGGCAAATCGGGAAGTGGCGTGAGAGTGATGTACCGCTTTGGGCGTTTGTGCCGATCGGGTTTGTGACTGGGGCACTCAACATGGTTGTTGGCGTTATAGCGCCCGTCCTTGGGGTGCTGATTATTCGAAAGGACCTGTCGAAGGAAGCGATTGTCGGCACGCTTGGGTTTTTTGGCTTTCTGGGCAATCTGCTGAAGATCGCGGGCTTTGCGATGGTCGGCTTCAGCTTCACAGCTTACGGCCCAACAATGCTGTGCATGATCCCGGCGGCGGTCATCGGCACAAGGGTTGGTCGCGCCGTACTTAGCAAGATGGATGAAACCTACTTTTTGATCGCATTCCGCGCGGTTTTAGTCGTGCTTGCCCTGAAGCTCATCGTAGTAGACGGGCTCAGCCAGCTCATTGGCTAACTTCTATGGCTATTGCTTTCTAACTCTCAAAACCAGTTGGTTGCGCTATATGAGTTGTTTTTGGCCTGACTTTCCGCTACCCACAGCGGCTGTTTTACGCGGGAGTGGGCCATGCATAGAGATACGCTTGCCGTCGATTTCGGCACCTCCAATTCCGCCGTTGCAGCGCTGGATGGAAATTCCGTTGTTCGTATTCCCATTGAGAAGGATGCGGAAACGCTGCCGACTGCTGTGTTCTTCCCAATCGACAAGACGCCGATGCGCATTGGCACGGCTGCTGCTGATGCGTTGATTGAGGGAGAGGCGGGGCGCTATATGCGGTCGCTCAAAAGCGTGCTCGGCTTGTCGCTGCTCCATGAATTACGACCAATCGGTGGGCGGCAAAGGACCATTGCTGAGATCATTACGGACTTCCTGACTGAATTGCGGCTGCGGGCTGAGCAGGCATCTGGCCAGCAGTTCCGGCGCGTCCTGTCTGGCAGGCCGGTACGGTTCCATTCCGACAATGCGGCCCAGGATACCAAGGCGGAGGCGGACCTGCGCGCTTGCTACCATGCCGCCGGGTTTGAGAATGTCACGTTCCTGGCGGAGCCTGAAGCCGCAGCCATTTCCTGCGGTGGCATGGGGGCGGCTAATGCAACTGGATTGATTGTTGATATCGGCGGCGGCACGTCTGATTTCTCCGTCTTCCGAAATGTTGGTGGGCGGGTGGAAATATTGGCGAGCCACGGCATCCGGCTTGGCGGCACTGATTTCGACCGCGCCGTCGCGATGACCCACGCTATGCCCGAGCTTGGCCTTGGCGGGCAATTGCGCCGCGATATGGGGGAGGGGCTGCTGCCGGTCCCCCGGGCACCCTATTTTGAGCTGGCGACCTGGGCCACGATCCCGTTCCTCTACACGGCCAAAACGCGGCGGATGGCGGCGGGCATGGCGAGGCTCGCCGTTGAGCCAGAGAAGCTGGCGCGCTTCGTATCAGTCATTGAGTTAGAGCTTGGCCACGAGCTGGCGTTTGCCGTGGAGCGCGGCAAGATCGCTGCCAATGCAAGGGCAGGCTCAGCACCTCTCGATATGGGCTTTATTGAGCGCGGGCTGGCAGCGACGGTTACGCAAGACAGCTTGGATGCAACGCTTGGCGATGCGCGTAGTCAGTTGAGCAAAGCCATCATCGAGACTTTGGCGATGGCTGGTGTGGGGCAGGGTGATATAGGCCGCGTGATACTGGTCGGCGGGTCGAGCTTGATGGGCTTCGTTTCCGCCGAAGTAAGCGCTCTTTGCCCGGACGCTGAAATCCTGCGTTCCGAAGCCTTCACTGCCGTCGTTGACGGGCTGGCGCTGGCTATAAATCGGTAAGCGATCAGGCTGCTTTGGCCATTTCTGCATAGGTTGCGAGCAAGCCCTGGGATGCGTTGTAGATCGGCGTATGGCCGCGCAACAGAACCTGCGTGCTGCGCTCGTAGGCAGCACTTGGCATTTGGATGTCGCCATCGCGGATAGATCCCGTGATGGTGGCCTTCAGCAATCCAGCCGGGTTTGCCATGCGGACGATATGGTCCGCTTCATCCGGCCCCAGGCCACCCAAGCCTTCGACGATGCCGTGGCCCACAGTTCCAGGAATGAGGCAGCAAGCCGCAAGACATGCGCCGCCAGTCACTGCGAGGGATTTGTGGCCGGCCTGGGGCGTGAAATAGCGGACACGGATATTGGCGCCTTTCGCCCGTTCGTCATCGCTAGGTGGTGCAACAATGCAAATCTTCGGGATTGTTTCGCTGGCGGCTAACTCTGCTTCCGTCATCGGCGCGCCGCCTTTGCCTGTCAGCCCCATTT
>CAJXVF010000538.1 GCA_913060845.1 uncultured Alphaproteobacteria bacterium
GATGTAGAGAGGTCTCGTGGGCTCGGAGATGTGTATAAGAGACAGGTATTTTATTTGCTTATTTTATTGATGGTCTGTGGGAGTTGCCACGTGAAGTGATCGCCGTATCTTTTTCACTTATGATTTACCCAATTTTGACACTACAATTAGCATTCGGCTTTCCACCATTCTATGCGTCGACCATTAAATTTGGACCCTTCTCTACGCAAGCTTTAGAAAGGTCAGAAGAGCTTAAATTTCGGGATCTATGTTTTTTCAATATTCGGTTACTGATTTTGTTTGCAGTCATAGTATTTTTGGTTGAAGTCACAGATATTCGTGGTTTTTATATCTTCATTGGTGTTGGAGCGATTTCTTCTGGTCGGTATATTCGAAGAATGGTTGCGGAGAATAAAAATGGACCGCTTGGTTATTGTTTTAGTTTCATAAGCCAAGGTCGACCTATGCTTGTATTTGATATTTGGTCCATTGGTCTCTTTTTACTGATCTTTGTATCTAGAGTCTTTGATTAATTCAGTAATTAGTCATCAAGTCGCCGCCGCATTCGGCGCTCCTGCTGCGTCTTCCTTCATCATGGCCGCTGCTTTTTCTGCGATCATGATGATGGGGGCGTTCGTGTTGCCAGAGACGAGTTGCGGCATGATGGAGCCATCTACGACGCGCAAGCCCGAGACGCCGCGCACCTGAAGGCGCGGGTTGACGACAGCCATGGCGTCGCCATCCGGCCCCATTTTGCAGGCGCCAACCGGATGATAGACGGTGGCGCCGGTGCGGAGGGCGAAGTCCAGGATTTCATCGTCGGTGCGGATATCTTCCCCCGGTGTGATCTCGTACTTCACATAGGGTGTCAATGCCGGTTGGGTCACCAGATCGCGGGCGATTTTAATACCAGCGATCATGGCCTGCTGGTCCTCATATTCCTTCAGGAAATTGCAGACGATCCGGGGCGGAGCCATCGGGTCTGCTGATCCAATATGCACGAACCCGCGTGACTGTGGGCGAAGCTGGCAGGGCGCTGCGGTCATGCCTGGCTCTTTCTCCAGCGACCGGGTTTTGATGTCCGTGATGCTGGCATGGGCGATGTGATACTGCACATCCGGGGTCTCAAGCTCTGGCCGTGTTTTGATGAAGCCATGCAGCACCCCCGCCGGGAAGGTCAGTAGGCCTTTGCGTTGGAAGGCGTATTTCAGCACCTCACCGACAAGCCGGATACCGCGGGAATCATTGTTGACGGAGACATTCTTGGTCAGGCGCCACATGGGCCGGCAAAGGTAATGGTCATGGTGGTTTTCACCCACACCCGGCGCTTCATGCACCATCTCAATACCGTGGCCGGTTAGGAGTTCGGACTGGCCGATGCCAGATAATTCCAGAATTTGTGGAGACTGGATGGCACCAGCGGACAGCGCCACCTCACGCCCGGCGCGGAAGGTGCGCATTTGGCCGTTTTGTTTCACTTCAACGCCAACGCAGCGCTTGCCTTCAAAGATCAGCCGCGTGGTGTGGGCACCTGTTTCGAGCGTGAGGTTCGGGCGCTTCAGTGCGGGCTCCAGATAGGCTTTCGCAGTGGACCAGCGGCGACCATTCTTTTGCGTCACCTGGTAGTAGCCAAAGCCTTCTTGGGTGGCACCGTTGTAATCGTCATTGCGGGGATACCCGGCCTGCTCGCCAGCGTCGATCCAGGCGTCCAGAACTTCCGCCTTGCTTGGCATGTCCTGTACGTTCAAGGGACCGCCAGAGCCACGGAATTCATCGCCGCCACGTTCAAAGTTCTCAGCGCGTTTGAAGTGGGGCAGGCATTGCTCAAACGACCAGCCAGTGCAGCCCATTTGCGCCCAGTGGTCATAATCCTGGTGTTGGCCGCGCACATACAACAGGCCGTTGATGGAGGACGAACCACCCAGCACTTTGCCGCGCGGAATTGGGATTTTGCGGTTATGGGTGCGTTCTTCAGGCTCTGAATCAAAGCGCCAATTCAGGCCGGGCATATCCAGCGTTTTGGCGTAGCCGACGGGGATGTGGATCCAGATATTTCTGTCTTTGCCGCCAGCTTCTAGCAGCAAAACTTCGTTTTTGGGGTCTTCGCTCAGGCGGTTGGCCAGCGTGCATCCGGCAGAACCCGCGCCGACGATGATGTAATCAAAAACTTTGTCCGCCATAGAATCCGTCTCTCATCTGAATTTGGACCGCATTCTTTCTGGATAAGCATTGAAGCGCAATCAGTGTCGGGTTTTTTCCATCGGGTCCGTTCGATCAACGGCTACAGCGAGCGCTAAGCCTAGGCCGATTTGCAGTGTCAGCATTGCGGTGCCGCCATAGCTGACGAACGGCAATGGGACGCCGACGACGGGCGCCAAACCCATCACCATGGATACATTTATCGCGACATACAAAAACAACGTCGTGCCAACACCGAGTGCCAGCAACCTGCCAAACCGGGATTCGGAAAGGAAGGCGATCCGATATATCCGCGCGATCAGGAGGGCAAACAGCGCCAGCACGAACAGACCACCAGCGAGCCCTAATTCCTCCCCCAACATCGTGAACACAAAGTCTGTGTGCTTTTCGGGCAAGAAGGAGAGATGCGATTGCGTGCCTTGCAGCCATCCCCTGCCGAATGTACCGCCTGAGCCGAGCGCGATCATTGATTGGATGATGTGATACCCGGCACCAAGCGGATCGCGCTCTGGCTCCATGAATGTCAGCACACGGGCGCGTTGGTA
>CAJXVF010000539.1 GCA_913060845.1 uncultured Alphaproteobacteria bacterium
ATCGTATGCCGTGGCAATGACATGGTCCATTGTTGCTAAGGACGCCGCCAGCGGCGCATTCGGGGTCGCCGTCGCATCGAAGGTGCTGGCGGTTGGTGCTATTTGTCCGTGGCTTGAAGCTGGCACTGGCGCGCTCTCAACGCAGTCCTATACAAACCCGCTTTATGGGCCAGATGTATTGGCAAAATTGGCCGTTGGCGACAGTATCGAAGCAGCGATTGGTGCCGTGACGTCCGCCGATGAAGGCCGCGCCTTCCGTCAAGTTCATGGTGTCGACGCGCGGGGCAACGCATTCGCCTATACGGGCGCATCCTGTGTCGATTGGAATGGGCATGCGCTGGGTGAAGGCGTATCTGTTGCTGGAAACATGCTGGCCGGGCCAGCTGTCGTTGCAGAGACCATGAAGGCCTGGGTCAATGGTTGGGAAAAGCCGTTCGCACGGCGCTTAATGGACGCCCTGGCCGCTGGTGAAGCGGCAGGCGGTGATAAGCGCGGTAAGCAATCGGCAGCGATCAGAATTTTGAAGGCTGAACAATGGCTATGGATTGATCTCCGCATTGATGATGCGGCAGAGCCCGTGCGTGATCTTTCCCGCATGTTGGACACATTCCTAGCGGAGCGGGCACCATATTACGTAACCTTGGCGACGCGGAATAATCCGGCAGGGGTGTATGACCCTGCTGAGCGTGAGGCTTATCAGGCTGGATACAGAAAAGCATTGGGCGAGGAGCGATAGTTTATGCGGGTTGGCATTGTCGGGCTTGGGGCTATGGGCATGGGGGCCGCGCAATCGTGCGTGCGGACTGGGCTGGAAACGGTCGGCTGTGACCTGTCGGCAGATGCCAGGGCTGCGTTTGAGGCTGCTGGCGGTACGGCCGTCAGCTCCGTCGCGGAGATGGGGCACCTGGACGCCGTGATGATCCTGGTCGTCAACGCCGCCCAAACCGAAGCCGTGTTGTTCGGTGAAAACGGCTTGGCGGAGAAGCTGCCCAAAGGTGCCGTCGTGCTGGCAGGTGCTACAACTGCACCTGAATATCCACCGACTGTCGCGGCCCGGCTTGAAGCGCTTGGGCTGCAGTTCATTGATGCGCCCGTGTCTGGCGGTGCGGCCAAGGCTATGGCTGGGTCTATGACGATTATGGCTGCGGGGTCCGGCGCTGCGTTCCAAAAGGGCGGCGCGTTGCTCGATGCAATTGCGGAGAAAGTCTACAAGATCGGCGATACCCCAGGGCAGGGTGCGACCATCAAGATGATCAATCAGCTCCTGGCCGGCGTGCATATCGCTGCCATGGCGGAAGCCTTTGCATTGGCGTCCCGTGCCGGGGCGGATTTGGAAACGGTGTATGAAGTCATTTCCAACTCTGCAGGCGGGTCATGGATGTTCCAGAATCGGGGGCAAAGCATCGTTGACGGTGATTATGCGCCGAAAAGTGCAGTGGATATTTTCGTCAAAGACCTTGGCATTGTGCTGGATGCAGGCCGATCTATGACCTTCCCACTACCACTTTCTGCCGCAGCACATCAGCAGTTTCTGGCCGCCAGTGCGGGCGGGCTTGGTCGCGAGAATGACAGTGCTGTCGTGAAAGTGTTCCAGAAGCTGACTGGCATTGATTTGCCGAATACGGAGAAACCCGAATGAGCCCCGTTCTTGGCTGCATCGCAGATGATTTCACCGGCGCCACAGACTTGGCAGGCATGCTCGTCCGTCACGGCATGCGGGCCGTACAGACCATCGGCGTTCCCGATATTCCAGCAAGCGAGATTGATGCTGACGCCGTGATCGTTGCGCTGAAGTCTCGAACGATCCCAGCGGACGAAGCCATTGCCCAATCGCTAGAGGCACTGGAATGGCTGCAAGCGGGCGGATGCCAGCGTTTCTATTTCAAATATTGCTCGACGTTCGATTCGACCGATGCAGGCAATATCGGTCCTGTTGCAGAGGCGCTGCTGGATGCACTCGGCGCCGATCAAGCCATTGCCTGCCCTGCTTTCCCAGAGAACGGCCGGACCGTTTTCAAGGGCTACCTTTATGCAGGGGATGTGCTGCTGAATGAAAGCGGCATGCAGGACCACCCATTAACGCCAATGACGGACCCGAACTTGGTGCGTGTCCTCAGCCGCCAATCGAATACGCCGGTTGGGCTGCTAGATTACAAGACAATCCGCAAAGGTGCCGATGCAGCGCGTGCCCATCTCGCAGCGTTGGCAGGCGATGGCCGAAGGCTCATTATTGCTGATGCGACGGATGAGGATGATCTCCGCACTCTGGCGTCAGCGACATCCCACCAAATGCTCAGCACGGGCGGGTCCGGTCTTGCGGTCGGTATGCCAGCGGCGTTTGCGGCAGCGGGCTTGTTCAAGCAGCAAGGTGCGGCGGCAGACTTGCCAAAAATTGGCGGCAAAGGGTCGATAATCTCCGGGAGCTGCTCCCGCGCAACGAATGAACAGGTGGCGCGGTTTGAGGCGAATCGATTTCGATTTCCAGGTATATCGGTGCAAGCCAAACTGGTTCGAAATTACCCGCAGGGCGCTCTAATGGCTCATGCAGTCGGCTCCGTTCGCAGGATTAATGATCAGGATACCGTTTCGCTGAACGCAACCGCCTATGCCTCAACAGATCATATTGGGAAGTTAGGAGTTGAGCGGTTTTATGAAACCGCATTGCTTGGTCAGGTTGGGTACTGTCTCTTATACACATCTGACGCTGCCGACGAATAGAGAG
>CAJXVF010000540.1 GCA_913060845.1 uncultured Alphaproteobacteria bacterium
CCTCTCTATTCGTCGGCAGCGTCAGATGTGTATAAGAGACAGGGGGAAGGGTGAAGCGGACGGAAACCTGGGTCACATCCGTTGCTTTCGGCACGAACAGGTCGACGATTTCTACCCGCTCCAGCGCCAGGCGTTTGGCCTCAGCCGCTTCAGCCGGAGTCACAGTTGCGGGATTTTCAACTAGATCGCGGACGATCATCTCGTCGGCTTCAGAATACGTGTGTTGGAAATTCGTGATCGAATCGACCCGGCGCACGAACGGCAGGCGCCACGCCTTGTCCGTGATCTCACCGATGACGCCAAGCACCTTTGGGTCAAAAATCTCGCCGCCCTTGGGTTCGACCACAATCATCAGATTGTCATCTTTGGCGAAAGTTTCCTCAAATCGGTCGAGCGCCTGCCGGTCTGGATTTTCCGGGGCGAAGAAGACGCGGGCGTTTGGGTCCAGAGGCCATATCTGGTCAATCCGAGCAATGGACAAGGCCACCAGCGCGACTGTCAGCGCTAACCAGAGCCACCGGGCACCAACGATAAACCGTGCGGCGCGCCCCGTTAAGGATGTGCTCTTGTCGACAGCGGCGGCATTGCCTGAATTCAAAGCCATCATATCGCCTCACATGAATAATGAAGATTTTGTGATATTTTCATTATTCACGAATTAGAGTCAAGCATTCATTCCCAAACTTCGCCGCGTCACGCCTTTCGCTCGCCTGAATTGGGCGGCTATAATCTCGCAATGTGTGCGTGTGCAAAGACCGCTGGTGTAATGGGATTCGAAGCTGGTCTTTGGGCTTGGGTAGGCTATGTCGCCGATGCTGGCGGCCATAGATAGGCATGGATCAGGCACCTCCTGCATCAGTAGAAACTGCTACTCCAAATACTGCGCTTAAGGCAGCAAGGAGTGTTGATTATAGCCCGGGCGCTATGGCCGACCGGGCAACGGCGGGTCTCACCGGCTGTTTGTGGTTGCTCGGGCTGATATTCGCCTCTGGGTTTGAAGTGCGGGTGATTGTGAACGGCCCAGCCCCGGCCTGGGCGCTTGCGTTGGTCGGCAGTTTTGTTTGTCTTGTCCTCATCCTGGCAGTTGTGTTTGCAAGACGCGGCGGCGCGCAATCCGGCATATCAATGCCCCCGCGCCAATTGGACCGCGCCGTGCAGAAGCGGGCTCTGGCGCTTGGCGGGCCACGCGGCCTGAAGGTGCGCATACTTGCTGATACCGATGGCCCTGCAGACGCCTATTGCATCGGCCTCGGCAAGGCGGTGACGGTATATCTCTCGCCGAACCTAGCGGCCGACCTAGAGTCCGCTGACGAAGCGCGCCGCGCCGCTTCAGAGCTGTTACTGGACCGTGCGCTCATAGATGCAGCGACAGGCGGGCGCGCGACGTTAGCGATCGCAAAAGCGTGCGTGGTCTCAGCGCTGCTTTTCCTACCGGTTAAGTTCGTTCTTATTGGAATTTTGTGGCCGCGCGAAAAGGCGGGGTCTGGGCCAGGTTTGATGCCAGTTTCAAGCACGACTGGCGGCGTTATTTATCTTGTCGCAAGTCTTTTGATGGCCATTCTCTTGTTTGCGCTCTACCGCCTAGTCGTCCGTCGCCGTGTTTTTCAGTTGGACGGCCTGGCAGTTGCAGCCTCTGCCAATGCGGATAAGGCACGGGCCGTATTGGGCGATGCGCTTCAACAGTGGACCTTTGGGCAGCATGGCAAGCACTGGGTGCGCCCTGGCAAATCCGCCCGGATGTCTGCCCTGACAGCAACTGGCACAATTGATGGCGTTCGGCCCCCAGGACCGTTTTGGGTTGCTCTGATCCTTATGGCGTTGATGGCATTGCTGCAGATCAGTGTAGCTGGCCCCACGCCTGCGATTGCTGGTGATGCCGTCGGGGCGCTTTCTGCGATTGCCTTGATCGCCCTCAGCTTCATGCTCGCAACCCTTTTGACGCTTGATGAAGACACGAGCTTCCGTATTTGGCGCATGTCAGCCTACGCCTGTGTTCTGTCGGCGGTGATGGCTGGTGTGCTTTGGCAGCTCTTTCCAGTAACAGGCTTCGAGTATGATCCTGATGGAATGAATGGCCTTCGCGAGGCGGCGCGGCTTGAGGTCATATTGCTCGTCCTCTCGATGCCGATTGCCTTAATCGCGCTTGTCTTGGGCCAGATCGCTGCGCAAAGGTTTTTTCAGGCGGAGTTAGATAGCCTTGAAGGCCGGTTTGTCTCTGCGGGGGCAGGAGCGGTCGCGGCGGGATTTATCCTCTGGGGCTTTGCTCGCCGCATGGCACCCCCACCAGAATTACCTAGAGGCCCGCTTCGGGGAATATGACGCGTATCTGGTGCAGGAAACTGCCTCATTTAACGGTATCGGCATCACGTCAGAACAATGGCTGGAAACAGAGCGCGCCCGCGCCCGCACAATAGCTGCACGGAGCGCATTTCACCCGCCACTCAGCGCATTCATGCTCTGGCAATCGTCGCTTCGGGTTGAGCCATGAGGCGGATTGCGTACCTGTTACTCCTCACAACCTGTCTGGCATTCACTGTGCCAGTGGAGGCTGTTGAGCGGAAAGCCGTGTGTGACGCGCTCACCAAGGTTTTCGATAACGCCAGACTGCAGCGGAACCTGCCCGAAACTGAACAGCAGCCTCTGGCTAGCGGTGCAGCACTCCCTGTCTGCAATCTGTCTCTTATACACATCTCCGAGCCCACGAGACCTCTCTACATCTCG
>CAJXVF010000541.1 GCA_913060845.1 uncultured Alphaproteobacteria bacterium
AACTTCCGCGTCATTACACACGAGAAGTTTCGGGTTCTGGAGTGAGCGCGGTATAGTTAACTTAGCTATTCCCAATTGATTGCCCGATCCTGAAAGAACGTTTCCTCATGTCTGACAATGCCCGCCGCGTCGTATTCTTCGAAGAATGGATGGATACCAAATCCGCAATTGAAACCTTTGACGCGGTGGAGGATGTCCAGGTCCAGCGTCTCGAATATGCCGGCGACAAAGCGGAGAACGACGCTGCCATGGCCCGCGCCCACGGCTACCAGGTCCAGTCCCGCACGGAGCTGCAGGAGCCGTGGTTCCCCAATGAAGACCTGCTTGCCCGCGCCCCCAACCTGGTGGCTGTGTCCTCCACCGGTGCGGGCTATGATTATATCGACGTTGCGGCGATGACGGCTGCGGGCGTTGCAGTCGTCAACCAAACTGGTGCCAACCGCGAAGCCGTGGCCGAGCATGCGCTTGGCATGATGCTCGCCGTATCCAAGCAGATGATCCAGGCGGACAGGCGCCTCCGCCGTGAGGCCAACGTTAATCGCATGGAATACACAGGGGTTGAGATGCAGGGGAAAACGCTCGGCATTGTTGGCATCGGCATGATCGGCTCGCGCACGGCGGAGCTTTGCAATCTGGCATTCAACATGAACGTCATTGCCTATGACCCGTATCAGAGTGCGGCAGAGATTGCCGCCAAGGGTGCCACCAAGGTTGAGTTTGACGACCTACTGGCAAAGTCCGATTTCATCACCGTTCACTGCCCGCGCACCGAGGAAACACTAAACATGTTCGGTGCGGACCAGTTCCGCGCCATGAAGGATACGGCGGTATTCGTCATTACCGCGCGTGGCGGCATAGTGGATGAGGACGCACTGGTCGCAGCACTAAAGGCGCGTGACATAGTGGGTGCCGGCGTTGATGTGTTCTGGGAAGAACCAACGCATCCGGACCACCCGCTGATGAAGCTCGACAACGTGCTGCTCACACCCCATCACGCGGGCATCACCCATGAGGCCGCCTATAATATGTCTGCCGGTGGTGCTGAACAGTTGATTGAGCTGCTGCGCGGCCAAGTTCCGCCGCGCTTGGTCAATCCAGAAGTATGGCCTGCATTCCAGGACCGCTTTGAGCGCATTATGGGCTTCCGCCCGGTTGACCTGCCGCAATGACAGCACTTGGGGCAGCGGTTCGGGATTTAGCGCCTACAGACGTCGCCTGGGTTCATGCATTGAACCAGGCGAATGGCGAAGAACTTTCCTTCATGGAGGCCCCGGACTTCAAAGCCATGCTGTCCCGCGCCCGCTTCGCCCGCGTGCTGGACCCAGAGGCCGCATTCCTCCTAGCCTTCGACCAACCGCCCACGACTGATAGCCCCAACTTCGCCTGGGTCCGCCAGCATTACGCGCAAGCCCTTTACATAGACCGCATAGCCGTCGCTCCCCACGCCCGCCGCCAAGGCGTCGCGCGCCGGTTATATGAGGACCTATTCCAGCAGGCCGCAGCCCACGGCTTCACCCAAATAGCCTGCGAAATAAACGCCACCCCACCCAACCCCGCCTCAGACGCTTTCCATGCTGCCCTCGGCTTCAAGCCAGTAGGTGAGGCACGGCTTGAGGGGCGCGGGAAGACGGTGCGGTACTATGTAGTGACAATTTAGGCTCAACGCGCCTTGATTGCACCTCGACTCTTTCAGCATGGCGATCTAACTTGTTTGAGTGAAAGAGGACTGTGTTTAGGAGGCGTACATGAAACGATTGGTTTTTGGATTCTTGTCGGGAGCAATCTGCCTTTCCAGCGTTGCTGCTGCGTAAGATGTGGCGACTGTACAGGTCGCAGTTAATGAGGTTCAGGCGTTAGTTGGAGAGAACCGCCAGTCAGTTGTGGCGGGATATAAGGTTGCATTTGATACGAAGATCATTACTGGTTCATTGAGCACTAATCTTGATTTGTTTAATGATGGAATAACTATCGTAATTGATGCGAATTCTGAAGTAACATTCGATAAGTTCGTGTATAATCCTAGTACTGGTGCTGGGAAAATATCAGTTAATCTGGCAAAAGGTGTTTTGCGGTTTGTTTCAGGCAAGATTCAGAAGGCGAATGTTACCGTGACGACGCCAATTTCGATTGTTGGCATTCGGGGAACGCAGTTTGTATTGGGATACACGCCGGGCATAAGCTCGACGGTGATTGTTGAAGAGGGGGAGACAACGTTTGCCAACCGAGCCGGTGTATCCGTTGTCGTTCCAGCGGGATCTGCATCGACGATTGAAGAAGATGGTGGTGATCCAACGCCGGCTGCACCGCCTTCGCCGAGCCAATCGGCTGTCGCCGCTTCAATCAACGTAACAGCGTCTACTGTAGCAGCGCCTGCCACGACGATGTCTACGGTAGCCACCGCCGTTGCTGCTGGGACTGCGACAACTGCATCGAGTGCAAGCAGTATCGGCGCAATGGGCGGAAACAATGAGAACGGAGGTTATTAATGGTGTTTAGATTTAGTAGTTTCTGTATAGCGGCAGGGCTAGTTCTAGCCGGATGCCAGACCACCAATAAAGCCTCGAATAGTCAGTCCCCAAACTCAGCAGGGCGCACATCTGCTATTCAAGATTCTGGCAAAACCTTGGTTGGCCAATACACGCTTCAAGGGCGCACTTTTTGTCCGTTATCAGAACATTTGGCTCAACTCGCGGCTTAGATTAGCGGAGGTTCGG
>CAJXVF010000542.1 GCA_913060845.1 uncultured Alphaproteobacteria bacterium
TCCGACCAATTTGGTCATCGATTGAACGTCGATCTAGCTCAAGCTGACGTTCGCCCGGGCCACCCATAAACCCGGCACCGCCGCGCTGCCGCTCCAAATGCGTCCATGATCGAACAAGTCGAGTCCGTTGATAGCTGAGTGCAGCAAGACTGACCTGGAGTACGCCTTCCCTGGTTCGCGCACGAGCACCGAATACTTCAAGGATCAACCCGGTCCGGTCGAGGATCTTAACGCCTACATCCCGTTCCAGATTGCGTTGCTGAACCGGTGAAAGCTGGCCATCAACGATCAGCAGATTGGCGTGGAGGTTTTTCGCCTCCTCCGTTGCTTCCTCAATGACGCCAGCGCCAAACAGCGTCGCCGCCTTCGGCTTCGTCACGCGCACTTCGCGGGAATAGACTACTTCCAGGCCAATGCCGCTCGCGAGACTGATAGCTTCTTCCAGAGAGGCGGCAGTTTCCGGCCTTGGCCCCATTCGCGGCAGTTCAGGCCTTAGGATGATGGCGCGTGTTGGGCCATCATCATGTTCACCACCGCCCAACGCTATTCGGCCTCATCTTCTGGTTCGCCGGTTGCATCCTGCAGATTAACCGGGCTAGAGGGCATAACCGTCGAAATAGCGTGCTTGTAAACCAGCTGTGAATGCCCATCACGGCGAAGCAGCATGCAGAAGTTATCAAAAGACGTGATAACCCCTTGAAGCTTCACGCCATTGATCAAAAACACTGTCACAGGAAGCTTCTGCTTCCGGACATAGTTCAGAAAAACATCTTGGAGGTTTTGAGACTTTGCACCGCTCATGCTGGCAATCCACATGCAATGGGTCTTTTGACGAAGCTGACCACATGTCACTCGCCGCAACCGCTTATTGTTGAAGTTCTAATGTGCACCCCGCACCTGCATTCTACAAGTACCTCCGCTATTTGCGCTCAATCTGCAGCGCTCAGCGTGTGGTCGTTGTAGAGGTCAAACATACGCTGCGTGACGGGCCCTACGGCGCCGTTGCCAATCGTAGCGCCGTCAACTGACGTGATCGGTTTGACGAATGACGTCGCACTGGTGATGAACATTTCGCTGGCACCAAGCATGAACTCGCGATCAAACCGATCCTCGTTTACTTGAATTTGCGCGCCAGCCGCCAATCGCTTAACTGCAGCCCGCGTGACACCGCCCAGAATTTCTGGCCCGAGCGGGTGCGTGTGTAGTGCGCCAGCCTCATCCACAATCCATACGTTGGAAGATCCGCCTTCCCGCACAATTCCATCATCGGCAATGAAGATCGCTTCAGCCGCCCCCGCTTCTTTGGCCTTCTGTTTGGCAAGAATATTGGCGAGTAATCCGATGGATTTAATATCGCAGCGCGCCCAACGCTCATCCCGCAATGTAATCGCGCTTTGGCCTGCTGGCTTATGGCCAGCCGCAGGCCAGCTCCGCGCCCGTGCGGAGCAAACCAGCGCCGCTTTCACTGGACCTGGGAAAAAATGATCGCGTGGCGCAACGCCCCTGGTCGCCTGCGCGTAGACAAACCCTTCGCGAATGCGGTTTCGCCGGATAAGCTCATTCAACACCACCCGAAGCGGTGCTTCCGCCATTGGAGGCTGGATATCCAACTCACCAAGTGAGCGTCCTAGCCTAGCCAAATGCGGAGCCGTATCGACCATTTTGCCACTGCGGACCAGCACCACTTCATAAACACCATCAGAGAACTGATAGCCCCGGTCCTCAAAATGGACCAAGGCTTCTGCGTGGGGCCTATAAGCCCCGTTTACATATACGACACGGCCCATTGTGGCCCCCTATTTACGCCTAGAAGAACTCCAAGCGGACTTCGAACAATCGCTCGACCCGCCGCACGACCGATTCCTCGGTGAAGATAACAACCCGGTCGCCCTCATGAATACGTGTATCCGGCTTTGGCATAACAACTTCATCATTGTGCATGATCGCGCCGACAATCGCGCCTTCTGGCAATGGCAGCTCGCCGACCTTCTTGTTCACGATCGCACTTGTGGCCAAGGCATCGACTTCAAGCACTTCGCCAAACCCGTCACCGATAGAATGCACTTCACGCACCCGTCCACGCCTAACGTGGCGAAGGATGGTGCTGATCGTGATTTCGCGCGGGTTCACAACGACGTCGATGTCTAACGGATTGACCAGTGCGGAGAACGACGCCCGGTTAATCAGTGAAATCGTGCGTCCAGCGCCTGCACGCTTGGCCATTAACGAAGCCAGAATATTAGTCTGGTCATTGTTGGTAACGGCAATGACTGCATCCGCATCATGCACCCCCGCTTCTAGCAGGATCTCCGGCTCCAAGGCATCGCCATTTATGACGATAGAGCCCTGCATATACTGCGCCGCAGACTCGGCCTGGGCCTTATCCATTTCAATGATACGAACGCTAACATTTCCGCTATCCAGCGCATCCGCCATCATCATACCAATATTGCCGCCGCCGATCACCACGACCCGGCGCGCCTGTTGCTCCTGATGGCCAAACGCGGCCATAGCGCGGTCCATATGTTCTGCAGCAACGATGAAATACACCCGATCCATCGGGAAAATCTGATCGTCCGGATCTGGGATGAAGTGCCGATCTTCGCGATGCACGCCAATGACCGTGATCTGCAAATCCGGGAATAGCGCCGTGAGTTGCCGTAAAGGCGTGTTGATTACCGGGCAGTTGTCCGCAATCCGAACACCGATCAG
>CAJXVF010000543.1 GCA_913060845.1 uncultured Alphaproteobacteria bacterium
ACCAATGACAGCGCGCATCAGGTGTTGGCCTTTCCGCCATGTCGTCCATCGCCCGCCGCAAAGCGTTCGGCACCCGGTTGCGCTTCCTCACGTCGCGCTTCGGCAGCGAGTTCTAGCTCCTGCTGGAACGCATCGGGTAGCGATAGATCCCATTGCTTGATGGCTGAAAGCCGGTCTGACCGCATTGCGATTTGTGGGAATGCAGCAATCTCATGCGCGAGTTCAATTGCTTTCATGAGCGCCTGACCCTTTGGGACGAGACGGTCTGCTAGACCGATCGCCAGGGCTTCCGTTCCTGAAACTTTACGCGCGGTTAAAAGCATATCCATTGCGC
Organism: uncultured Alphaproteobacteria bacterium; assembly: GCA_913060845.1. Classification (GTDB taxonomy): domain Bacteria; phylum Pseudomonadota; class Alphaproteobacteria; order Bin95; family Bin95; genus VMCJ01. The sequence continues at coordinate 335 of CAJXVF010000543.1, forward strand.
GCCCAGCACCGATCAAGCGGGGCAGGCGCACGGTCGTGCCGTCACTCATCGGCACGCCCCATCGCCGGGACAGGACGGCAAATCTCGCTGTTTCTTCTGCAACACGCAGGTCACACCGCAAAGCAACGCCAAGTCCGCCTGCACAGGCAAACCCGGCGACGGCGGCGATGACGGGCTTGGACAGCGTATCGTGACACGGCCCATCGGGGTCGCCTGCCCAGGCGCGATATTCCTGGCCGGTGGCAAGCGCCTTTAGATCGGCACCGGCACAGAAAAAGCCGCCAGCGCCCGTAAGCACGCAGCACCGCAGGGCGTCATCTTGATCGAAGGCTCTGAGCGCACGGGTCAGAGCATCCGCCGTCTCGTTATCCAGCGCATTGCGGACCTCTGGCCGGTTTATCGTGATAATGGCGACAGGCCCATCCTGCTCAAACAACAATTTAGATGTGCCAGTTTCGAAAGACATCACTCACCCTTTAGCTGAAAAATGCGCAGTTCATGTGTTTGTGTCGCGAACGGCCTTCAGTGACTGCTGCGCAGTAAACGGCCGGGGAGGGAACCAGTCGCTTTGCCGTTACGCCATGTCGGAACACCAGCCACAAGCGTTGCGTCGAAGCCCGTGCAGTATTGCAGAATTCGTTTTCCGCCCGCTGGTAGATCATAATGGACTTCGGGCGCATTCAGCTGTAACGCGTCATAATCCACGACATTGATATCAGCCCGCATGCCCGGCGCGATGCTGCCCCGATCCTTGAGCCCGATGGCCTGGGCATTTGTGGATGTTAGCCGCCGCACCATGTCCTCAATCCCATGTTTTGGCCCGCGCTCACGGTCACGAGTCCAGTATGTCAGCGTGTGTGCCATGTCGGTCGCATCACACATGATGCCGACATGCGCGCCGCCATCTCCAAGGCCAATCAATGTGTTCGGATGGCCGAGCATCTCATGCACAGCATCCATGCCGCCATCCGCATAGTTCGTCATTGGATGATAGAGAATAGCCCGACCATTGTTTTCAAGCATGAGATCGTATGCGATTTCCGCAGGGTCTGCGCCGCGCCGCCGCGCTTCAGCCCCGATGCTCATGCTTGGGTCTGGCTCATATTCGGGCGGGTCGCCGAAGGGATAGATCCAGTCCCAATCCCGTAGTCGCTTAATCTGCGCAGAATTGCCTGCGGGCTCGGCGATCAGGCGCGCGCGGAATGAAGGGTCCCGCAGGACTGAGACGCGCTCGTCAATCGTCAGGGGGGCCAATTCCTGCCAACTTGGGCAGCCAAGAAACGGGTTCTCTGAAAGCTCAAAGCCGAGCAGAGTGCTTGTTGGCCGGCCTCGAACTTGGCCTGTAATCTGAATGCCATCGGCGTTTGCTGCTGCAATCCTGGCGAGGAGGTCTTGCCATTGTTCAGGATATGCGTGCGTTTGCAAAAGTGTGAGGGTGAGCGGCCTTCCAGACCTTTTGGCCAAGCGGGTGAGTAGGCCAAATTCCTGGTCGATTGCAGCTCCATAGTCACCAACGACTTGGAGCCAGCCACGGCCCACGTCGGCTACAGCATTGGCGATTTCGGCAAGTTCTGCTTCTGCGGCACCGTATGAGGGAATTGGCTCGCCCTCTGCTGTTTGATGTTGCAGCAGCCGTGAGGTCGAGAACCCGAAAGCGCCCGCGCGAATGCCCTCAGCAGTCAGTTGCGCCATTGCCTTGCGATCCGCCGCCGTTGCTTCTTCGCGCTCAGCTCCGCGCTTGCCCATGACGAATACACGGAGTGCGGCATGGGGCACCTGAGTGGCGACATCTACGTCAAACTGTCGTGCAGACAGCATATCGAGATAGTCGGGGAAACTGGCCCATGTCCAAGGCAATCCTTCCCGCATGACGACTTCGGGTATGTCCTCCACGCCCTCCATCACTGAAATCAGCATGTCGTGGTCTTCTGGCCGCACGGGTGCGAACCCTACGCCACAATTTCCCATCAGCACGGTAGTGACGCCATTGCATGAGGAGGGGGTGATCTGGTTGGCCCATGTAACCTGCGCATCGTAGTGCGTGTGCACGTCAACAAAGCCGGGCATGACCAACCGGCCGCGCGCGTCGATTTCATCGATGCCGCTTTCTAGGATCGTGCCAACCGCAGAAATGCAGCCATCTGAAATGGCGACGTCCGCCGAAAACATTGGCCCGCCTGAGCCATCGACCACAGTGCCGCCGCGGATAACGATATCTGGTTTGCCACTCATTGTGTGCTGATCCCCAATCGCTCTGTTGCTGGGTGAATGGGAACCTACTCCGCCGCTGCCGCCCCGTCGTCACGGACACGGCCTAGGGGATCCTGAAAACCTGTCTCTTATACACATCTGACGCTGCCGACGAATA
>CAJXVF010000544.1 GCA_913060845.1 uncultured Alphaproteobacteria bacterium
GAGATGTAGAGAGGTCTCGTGGGCTCGGAGATGTGTATAAGAGACAGTTGTAAAGCAGTGGTTTTTCGAACAGCTTTGGCGCTTCTTCAAGCTGTTCCATCGTCGTCATTGCTTCTAGGAACAGCACGTCAGCACCTGCTTCCTCACAAGCATGGGCGCGATCGAGCATCGCGTTCCAGCCTTCAACTGCCAGCGCATCAGACCGGGCAACAATTTGGAAATCTTCGTCCTTCCGGGCATCAACGGCAGCCTTGATCTTCGCTACCATGTCTTCCCGGCTGATAACGGCTTTGCCTGCCAGATGGCCACACCGCTTCGGCCATTCCTGGTCCTCTAGGTGGATGCCAGCGACACCCGCGCGCTCGTAAGCCTGCACAGTGCGGCGCACGTTCAGCGGTCCGCCCCAGCCTGTATCGGCATCTGCCAGCAGCGGCAGGCGGGAGGCGTCGGCGATTCGGCCAGCGTTATCCACCATTTCTGACATTGTCAGCAGGCCAACATCCGGCATGCCCAGACGATTGGCTGATGTACCAGCACCGGTCATATAGATGCCGTCGAATCCTTCGTACGCCACCAACCGCGCGTTCAGCGCATCGGCAACACCTGGCAGCACCGCAAGTTCTGGTCCCGCAATCATCTGCTTCAATTTCGTCGTCGCCCGCTCGCTCATTCCGGCCTCCTGTATGCGCATGTTTCTCCATGATCATGCCGACTTGCGCAGCCCTCTCAACCCCCATACGATTTTGGCTAAATCAAGGGATCGCAGACCATGTCCGCTGAGCGGGAATTGACACTCTACGAAAAGCGCGTTGACGCGTTGCTGCAGCTCCTACCAAGGACTGATGGTGCTGCGCGTGAAACATTCTTGGAAACGCAATTAGCGCTCAAAACAGCGTCTGATCAGGCTGAGTATTTTGACCGCTGGGTCGAATTCCTCGCAGATGGATTGGTCGCAAAGGGTGTAATTTCAGCCGATGAACTGGCGGCAAAGCTAGCGGATGTCCGCGCAACTGCCGCTAAATGGGATACAGCTACGGAGGCTGCCGAATGACCGCCACACCAAAGTTCCAGCCGGGTGATCTCGTGCTGGTGGATGACCGGGACCATACCGGCCATTGCCGAACACCCACATTCGTTCGCGGTCGTAAGGGTCGTGTGCGGCAAATGCTTGGTATGTACAAGAATCCAGAGGAGCTGGCCTACTACAAGGACGCTGCTGAGCTGCCGCTCTATGACGTCGTATTTGAATGGCGCGAAGTTTGGGGCGAAGACGGCCCGGACGAGATCGCCGCCGATATTTATGAACATTGGCTGAGCCCAGCCTGAGGGAGATGACGGATGCCCCATGACGGTCACCATCACCACGAAGACCACGCGCCGATTGAAGATGTTGAAGCCATCGGCGAGTACGAAATTCTAGAGCAGGCGATTCGCGAATTGCTGGTCGAGAAGGGCGTGCTGACAGCGGACGCAATTCAGACGCAGATCGACGAAATGGATAGCCGCACCCCGGTCGCTGGCTCCCGCATCATTGCGCGCGCCTGGACGGATGAGGCCTATCGCGCGCGCCTGATCGCAGACCCCAAACCGGCGCTCGCCGAAATGGGCGTCACCAAGCTGGATCATAATCCAGAAGTGAAGGTCGTCGCTGATACGGCTGATCGGCACCATGTCATCGTCTGCACGCTGTGTTCCTGCTATCCGCGCGTGATCTTGGGAATGCCACCTGCATGGTACAAAAAGCGTGCCTACCGCAGTCGTGTTGTGAAAGAGCCGCGTCAGGTGCTGGCTGAATTCGGCACCGAACTGCCAGACAGCACGACGATTGAAGTGCACGACAGCACTGCTGACCTTCGCTACCTCGTCCTGCCCATGCGCCCAGAGGGCACGGATGATTGGAGTGCGGATCAGCTGGCTGAACTGGTGACCCGCGATATCATGATCGGCGTCCGCTTGCCCAAAGCAGCTTAGCGCCGGACACAAGGGCGATCCCTATTGTGACCGATAGGATCGCCAGCGCTTCCGCTGGTCCAATGGCCTCGCCAATGAGTGGCCAGGCAAGGACTGCGGCGAAACAGGGTACTAATGCAGCGAAGATTGCAGCCTCTGACGCACCCAAAATGCGGATGCCATAGACGTATAAGAACATCGCGACGAGGCCATTCAGCACGCCGTGATAGCCGATCTGAAAGGCGAGCTCTGGCAGGGGTAGGCTCGTCAGGCCAGTATCGCCGACTAGCAGCCAGATTGGCCCATAGACTGCGGCTGCGCCCACATGGGTAACCGCGAGTGAATGCCAGGGCGATAGGCCGGTGAGCCGCACGATGACGGTATACACCGCCCACATCCAAGCACAGGCATGGAATGCGAGGTAGCCCTGCAGCGCGCCTTCATCCCCAGTGGATAGTGCTACCCAGCCGATGATCACCACGCCGAGTATGACGGCACCGAGGCCTAGAAATCGCCTAAGCGAGGCTTTGTCTCCAAGGAAGATGATGCCGATCGCGAACACGAGTGCAGGAAAGCACCCAGGCACGAAGATCGCAGCATGGGCCGATGGCGCAAATTGGATGCCATAGCCAATACCCAAAGCGAACGGGCCAGATAGCGTCGCTAGAGCGGATTTGGATCATTCCGGTTCATAGCCGCATGCAGTGAAGAAGCTGTCTCTTATACACATCTCCGAGCCCACGAGACCTCT
>CAJXVF010000545.1 GCA_913060845.1 uncultured Alphaproteobacteria bacterium
AAGCAGGCAAAGGTGTTGAAGACCCCGACGACACAGCCGCCGTTGGTCAAATCGTCAAATCTGCTGCTGAAGGCTTCGGCGAAGCGCTCTTTAACTTCGCGGGCGGCCTGTACCAGGACCGGCAATATCGAAGCGCGCTCGTCTACGCACGTTTGGCGGATTCGCTCCGCCTTGCTGATCCGGCGACACGGCAAACAATTGGCCAAATTCTTGAAGCGTCCGGTCGGTCTGAAGCCGCCGCCGCTGCCTACCGCGCCGTTCCTAAAGCAGGCTCTTACGCTTGGCGGGCCCCCCTCCGCGCTGCCGATTCTATGGCGGATGCGGGCGACATCGACGGGGCGGCCAAGGCCATGCGCGAAGTGATGGCAATTGCGCCGGAGGAATCCGAGCCCGCAATTTCGCTCGGCCATCTGCTCCGCTCCGCCAATAAATTTGAAGAAGCCGCTGCTGCTTATGACGAAGCAATCAAGCGCAAGGGCGGCCTTGGGCCAGCCGATGGCTGGCTCCGCTACGCCCGCGCCATTGCGTTGGAACGCTCTGGCAGATGGGCGGAGGCCGAGAAGGAATTCTTAGCTGCGCTCGAAACACTCGGCAATGAACCACTGATCCTGAACTATCTGGGCTATTCCTGGATTGATCGGGATGAAAACCTGGACAAAGCTCGGGATATGGTCGCCCGCGCCGTTGAACTTCGCCCGGAAGATGGCTTCATCACGGATAGCTTGGGCTGGGCCGAGTACCGCGCTGGCGATTTTGAAGCTGCCGTCGCAACCCTTGAACGTGCCATTGCCCTGCAGCCCGTTGATCCCGTCATCAACGAGCACCTGGGCGACGCCTACTGGCAGGTTGGCCGTTACCGTGAAGCCCGGTTCCAATGGCGCCGCGCGCTTTCGTTTGATCCGGATGCCGAACTCATACCCGTAATCGAAGGCAAACTGCGCTGCGGCGTCGATGGCTGCCCTGCAGCTTCAGCACCCAAAGCAGACGATGCCAAACAGAGTGGCAGTGACGGCGGCTGATCTAAACGCAGCCGCCTGGCGGTTTGAGCGCGCGCCAGCGAAGGTCAATCTTGGCCTCCGCGTAACCGGCAAGCGCAGCGATGGCTATCATCTGCTGGACAGCTTGGTCGTCTTCGCAAGCATTGGTGATGTGGTCGCGCTCCGGCCATCGGATGCCAAAGAATCGCGCCTTTGCGTGCGCGGCCCCTTCGCGAACGCGCTTTCGGGCGATCCTACGGACAATCTTGTGTTGCAAGCCGCAGAGGCATTTCGGAAGGCGTTTGGCGGACCGGCGGTCGATATTATTCTTTGGAAGCACCTCCCAGTCGCGGCAGGTATTGGCGGCGGGTCCGCTGATGCTGCTGCGGTCTTACGGTTGCTTCAACATGGCGCGCAGATATCTGAAGTCGCACTCATGGATTTGGCTCTCAGTCTTGGCGCGGATATGCCCATGTGCCTCGCCAACGCGCCCGCCCGTATTGGCGGCATCGGCGAGGAGCTGACATTCCTAGCTGGCATCCCAAGCGTCCATGCAGTGCTGTGTAATCCCGGCGTCCCCTGCAGCACACCCGCCGTGTTCAAAGCTCGAACTGGCGATTTTTCGGCAAGGGCAGATATGCTGGAAGGTCCGCTGGATAACACTCACCTAGCGGCGGTCACAAAAGCATTCGGCAATGATCTGACGGCACCAGCGATTCACTGCGCGCCTGCAATCAGCGAATGCCTGCAAGCGCTTGAGCGCACCGATGGCGCGCGTGCCCACGCTATTAGTGGGTCTGGTGCCACATGCTTCGCGCTTTTTGGAACCAAAATAGCTGCCCGCAAGGCCGCAAAAACGCTTGCAAACGCTCATCCAGATTGGTGGGTGCGACAAGCGCGACTGAAAGGCTCAGCGAAAGCGGCTTGAACTCCGCCCGGCACTTAGCCATATTCGGCTTCGACGTGAAAATTGGGGCGTGGCCAAGTGGTTAAGGCGCCGGGTTTTGATCCCGGTATTCCCTGGTTCGAATCCAGGCGCCCCAGCCAATTTTCAATGGGCCAATTTTCATGATTCAACCCTAGCGCTGCAGCAGCGCAGTCGCCTGCTCTAGCGACACTGGCGTATCACTCAGCAACAGTTCTGCCGCTTCCGCCTCAAACGGACTCTCGTCCAATTTCAGTGGGTCTTGCGGTGCCAAACGCCGATCCAGCACGAGACGCGCGATCAGCAATCGCCGAGCGTCGCCGCCTGCTGCACCGATCACCGCACCTTCTGCCGCCATCAACGCCGTCGTTTGTGCGTGGTACAGGCCAGCCGCTGCCTGACGGCAATGGCGTTCATTGCCTTTGTCTGCAGCAACAGCACGGGCGAAATCTATCGCACGGCTAACGGTTTGCTTCAGGCGGCTCCGCAATTGGCCAGGGCAGCCTTCCGCTGCATCCAGCCAACCGGTCACGTCATCCAACAGCGCTTCTTCGGCATGTTCTTTACCTACGGCGCGGTTGATAACATCCAACGCGTTCATATTCGTAGTACCTTCCCAAAGAAGGCCGATTTGGGCGTCCCGCACCAAGCGCGCATTGACCCATTCCTCGATATAGCCAAGCCCGCCTCGCGTCTCCATGGAGGCTGTGGCGACCGGCACATTGTCCCGGCAAGCCATCATCTTCAGCCTGTCTCTTATACACATCTGACGCTGCCGACGAATAGAGAGGTGTAGAT
>CAJXVF010000546.1 GCA_913060845.1 uncultured Alphaproteobacteria bacterium
CTACACCTCTCTATTCGTCGGCAGCGTCAGATGTGTATAAGAGACAGATATAGGGCCAGTGCGGCTTGATGTAGGAGAGGTGAAGGCACCAAGGATCTTCGCCCGCTTCATCGATAAACTCGAACGCGCGCTTCGTCATATAGGCAGTTTCTGAATGTGCCGCTGCAACACGGGCGGGCAGGGGCGAATGGCGCATGCTCCACCCGGACAAGACCTCGCCGTTTGGGCCTTCGGCGGAGTTCGCGTAATCGTTCCAGGGGTTGTCCCCCGGATAGCCTTGCTCATTCAGCCAACGATTATACCGCAAATTCGGATCGACGCTGGGATGTGGATGCAGGCCGTCATCGCGCTCATAGGGTTCAAACCCGCATTGGGATATCAGAACGCCAAGCTCCGAATTCCGTTCAATGCCAAGCCTGGCCATGCCTTCCGCATCCGCAGCCATATGAGTCTTACCGACAAGGGCGGTGCGCACGCCAAGCGGCCTTAGGTAATCGCCTATTGTGTGTTCCGCGACGCTGAGGGGGATATTGTTCCAATGCGCCCCATGTGTGGTCATATAGCGGCCAGTATAGGTGCACATGCGGCTGGCACCGCAAATGGGTGACTGGCAGTAGGAATGCCGGAACAACACGCCCTTTGCGGCCAGCGCGTCCAGGGCCGGAGTCTCCAGCGTCGGATGGCCGCTGGCGCCTAGGTAGTCCCAGCGCTGCTGATCAGTCATGATGAACAACACATTGCGGACAGCACCCATGGCGAAAACTCCACATAAACCAAACAAGCACCGGAACCGTACGCCGGATATCCCCAAGCGATCCTCCAGGAATCGCTTTAACCGGCATCGAGTAGAGCCCGGCGACCACGATTCTGTCGAGGGTTTTCATACGCCGAAGCAGTATTTTGGCATCGCCCCAGATATTGATCTGGCGACGCGCGTGCTTTTTCAGGACCGAATGCTGCTGGTGATCGATAAACCTGCGGGCATTCCCTGTCATGCTGGACCATCTGGGCAGCCGAACTTAGAGGCTGGGCTTGACCAGGTGCGGTTCGGTTCCAAAGATCGCCCAACACTGGCGCATCGGCTGGATCAGGATACATCCGGTTGTCTTGCAATTGCGCGCGGTCCGAAGGGCGCGAAGCGCCTCGGGCGGTTGTTTCAGGAAGGCTTGGCCCAGAAAACCTATTGGGCGGTCGTCGAAGGCGGGCCAGCGGAAGATGAGGGCCGGATAGACGCGCCGCTCTTAAAAATCAGCAGTAAGGAAGAAGGCTGGCGGATGATTGTCGATTCCACCGGTAAGTCCGCCGTCACAGAATGGCGGGGGCTTGGTCGGACGAATGGTCAAGCGTGGATCGAATTCAAGCCGCAAACTGGCCGCACGCATCAAATTCGCGTCCATGCTGCCCATCTCGGCTGCCCGATTGTTGGTGATATCCGTTACGGTGCATCAGAAGAATCGCTGCTTTGCTTGTTGGCGCGCTCGCTCGTTCTACCGGTCTACAATGAACGTCCAGACGTAGTGGCAGAGGCAGAGGCTGCGCCGCATATGGCGGCAGCGTTAGAAGCTTTTTCTACCGCCGCCACGCCTTAATCCGCTTTGCTGCTTCCTGAACGTCCGCACGGCTGGCGCAAAAGCTGAAGCGGGCGGATTGGCTGCCGCGTATGGGGTCAAAGTCCAGGCCAGATGTGGCCGCAACGCCCGTTTCATTCAGCAATGATGTGCAGAAGCTTGGGCTGTCATTAGCGACTGGCGATGTGTCCACATAGATGTAGAACGCGCCATCGGGCGGGGCAGCAGGTGTGAGGCCGCGGGCGCTTAAGGCATCCAGCAAGTCCAGGCGGTTAGCGGCGTAGACATCGCGGTAGCCCTGCAGTTCCTCATGGCAATCAAATGCAGCTGCAGCGGCGATTTGAGAGATTGCTGGCGGTGAGATGAAAAGGTTCTGGGCCAGGCGCTCAATAGGCTTGCACAGGTCTTCCGGCAGGATCGCCCAGCCAATCCGCCAGCCAGTCATGGCGAAGTATTTCGAAAAGCTGTTCACGACGATGGCGGAGGGCGAACCCGCTGCCGTTTCCCCATCCTGACCATAGGTAAGGCCATGATAGATTTCGTCGGAGATCAGGCGGATGCCGGCCGTATGGCACCAGTCCGCCAGCCGACCTAGTTCACCCGGTGCGAACATGGAGCCTGTAGGATTGCCGGGGCTTGCCACTACGACACCATCTAGCGGGCCAAGCCCTGCCAGCGCTTCTGGTGTTGGCTGGAACGCCGTTGACGCATCCACAGGGATCGCCACGGCCTCAACGCCAACGGCTTTCAGGATGTTGCGATAGCAAGGATAGCTTGGGTCCGCCAATGCCACGCGGTCACCCGGTGCAAAGCACGCCAGGAATGCTAGCAGGAATCCAGCAGATGACCCGGTCGTGACCGCAATCCGGCTCTCATCGATATCCATGTTGTATTGGTCGCGGTAATGCGCACGGATTTTGCTGCGCAGGTCCGGCTGGCCAAGTGCATTGGTGTACCCAAGCGTTTCTGTTTCCAGCGCCTTTGCTGCTGCAAGACGCGCGCCTTTGGGTGCTGGAAATCCGGGCTGGCCGACTTCGAGGTGAAGCACATCCTTACCGGTCGCCTCGCGCTCTGCCGCCGCGCGCATGACTTCCATCACCAAGAAAGGCGATACATCGCCCCGTTC
>CAJXVF010000547.1 GCA_913060845.1 uncultured Alphaproteobacteria bacterium
CTTCCAGCGCTGGCCCCAATTCTTGCGGCGCAATGGAATAGTCCGTGAAGAAAATATGGGCGCCGACATGCATGGGGGTGAAATCCTCAGCCTAATAAATAAGCTGCAAGCCTACCTGCCCCCTGCCGCTATGCAAGCCCTACATTGCAGCGATGGCTCTAGCGAGCCGTTGCACGCCTTCTTCAATCACCGCTGGTTCCGCTAGCGAGAAACTTAGCCGCATCGTCTCAGCACCCGATCCATCAGCGAAGAATGCCTGGCCTGGCACGAACGCCACCCGGTCATGCATTACGGCGCGGTCGAGCAATTTGCGCGCATCCAGGCCCTTGGGGCCTTCCATCCACACGAACATGCCGCCTTCCGGCTTGCTCCATTTGAAGCCAGCTGGCATGTGGCGCTCAAGCGAGGCCAACATAGCATCCCGACGGGTCCGGTAGGCTTGCCGGACAAGGGCGACCTGGGCGTCAAACATGGTTTCAGCCACATAGGTCAGCGCCATTTGGTTTAACGTCGCTGAATGCAGGTCCGACGCCTGCTTAACCAATACCAGCTTGTCGATCAGCGGCTCGGCAGCAACGATCCAGCCGACGCGAAGGCCCGGCGATAGGGTTTTGGAGAATGTGCCGCAATAGATCACGCGGGAGTTCTCGATCCCCCCTTCAGCCTCGCTATCTATGGCGATCAGCGCTGGTTGCTCTTCACCGTCATACCGAAGTGCGGAATAAGCACCGTCCTCAATCACAACTGCATTAGCGGCTGCCGCTGTCGCCAGAACGCGCTTGCGCTCCGCTAGGGTCAGCGTCTCACCTGTTGGGTTAGCGAAATCGGGCACCACATAAGCGAACTGCGCGGGCGTTCCGTCACCAGGGCCCGGAATTTCAGTGTTGGCACGGGGGTCGAGGCGTGCGTAATCCGGCTCATAAGCGTTGAATGCCTGAAGCGCGCCTAGATATGTGGGCCATGTAACCAGTACAGGATCATTGGGGCCGATGAATAGCCGGCCGAGAAACTCAAGCGCCTGCTGCGAGCCACAGGTGATTAGGATGTTGGCAGGCGTACAATCCACGCCCATGCGCTTCATATAACCAGCAATCCACTCGCGGAGTTCAATGGCACCCTCGCTAACAGAATATTGCAGCGCTCGTTTCGCCTCTGCCGGCTTACCAAGCGCTCGCGCAAAACCCTGTTGGAATGCCTCGACAGGGAACAAATTCGGGTCCGGTATGCCGCCCGCGAAGGAAATAACGTCTGGCTGCTCCAGGATCTTCAGCAGCTCACGGATTTCGGAGGCGCCCATGCGCCCGGCGCGGCTGGCGTAGGCCTCATCCCAATTGATGGTCATTGCAGGTCTCGATATTAGCGGATGGTGATTATTCGACAGTCAGAAGGGCCGCCGCGACCCGGCGATCCTCTGCCATCAGCACATTGTAAGTGCGGCATGCCGCACCGGTATCCATAGGCTCCACCACAATGCCAGCATCGCGCAAGCCCTGGCGAATGTCCCGAGACGGCAATTGCGCCCGCCGCCCACAGCCTAGCAGCAGCACATCAGCCGCTTGCATATCGATCAGTGGCTGAAAGCTGGCGAGATCAACATCTTCCCAGGTGACCGGAGTCCACTGGATCACCTGCTCCGGTAGCACCAGCAGCGCATGCACATAGCGCACGCCGGACACATGGAACCGGTTCTCGCCATAGGTTTCGATAACCTGGCGGCCAGCAGGAATGACAGGGGTTACGTCAGCCATAGCGCGACTGCCCTTCCTGGTTAGTCGATTTCAGGCGTAGGGATATGCGGGCTGTCGGACGCAGGCTGGCGGATATTCCGGACGTCCTTGAACTGCAACAGCAAGCAAGCTGCAACAAACACCGAGGAATACGTTCCAATCAAAATGCCCCAGATCAATGCATAGGTGAAATTGCGGATCACCTCGCCGCCGAAGAACGCCAAAGCCCCAAGCGCGATCAGCGTCGTGACAGAGGTCATCACGGTGCGGGACAGCGTATCATTGACGGAGCGGTTGAGCAGGCTTGGCAGCGCTTCGGTTTTATACTTACGCAGATTTTCGCGAACACGGTCAAACACAACGACCGTATCGTTGATCGAATATCCGGCGATAGTTAGCAGAGCCGCGACGGTCGCTAGGTTAAATTCCCAACCCGTGATAGCGAAAAGACCAATCGTGATCGCAACGTCGTGCGCAAGCGCCATTACACCAGCAACAGCGAACTGCCATTCAAACCGGAACCAGACATAGGCGACGATGCCGAACAGCGCCAGAAGCACAGCAATAGCGCCAGCTTCTTTCAGCTCTTCACCAACCGTTGGGCCAATGAACTCAGTCCGTCGGATCTCAGCATCGGCACCCAAGGCAGCTTTTACCTGCTGAATCGCAGTCGTTTGGTCTTCAACAGCATCGCCTTGACGCTGGACGCGGACGAGCACGTCAGTCGGCTCACCAAATTCTTGAATCGTCACTTCGCCCAGATTGAGCGCATCAACCTTGGTGCGGAGTTCCGTAATATTCGGCTGTGTCGGGTAACGCACCTCAATCAAGGAGCCGCCGCGAAAGTCGATGCCAAGGTTCAGGCCGAGCATGAACAGCGCGACCATCGCCCCGATAATCGCGCTGGCCGAAAACACGTATGCAAACTTCCGGCGAGGAACGATGTTGAAGCCTGTCTCTTATACA
>CAJXVF010000548.1 GCA_913060845.1 uncultured Alphaproteobacteria bacterium
GGCTTGGCGTTGCGGAAAGCCTGCGCAATGCAGGATTGCCGGCAGATTACGCCAATGATGTCTCCTATCGCACCGCCTTCGCAAGCAAAGAGTTAACGCGCATCCCTATCCCTTGCCGTGAGGATCGCTATACGGCGACAGAGGGTCCAGACGCCAATTGGCCGACGCCAGAACCACCCCACCGGATCAACCAGACGTTCCTAGAGCCAATCCTTTTCGCCCACGCGAAAGCATCCCCCCGGATAACGCTGCTGAACGAAACAGCCATCATGGAAATCTCTCAGGATGATGATGGCGCGCTGGCTACAGCGCGGCATGTCGGCAGCGGCGCTGAACAACAGATACGTTGCCAGTGCATCATCGGGTGCGATGGTGGCGGGTCTATGGTACGGAAGAGTATTGGCGCGAAATTCGAAGGCGACGCCGTTATCCAGCGGGTCCAGTCGACCTATATCCGCGCACCAGATCTTATTAACCGTCAGGAAACTGCGCCCGCATGGGCCACGTTCTCCCTGAACCCTAGGCGTTCAGGCAATGTCTACGCAATTGACGGCGTAGAGCGCTGGGTCGTCCACAATTACCTGAAGCCCGATGAAGCCGATTTTGAGTCTGTGGACCGGGACTGGGCGATCCGCGCAATTTTGGGCGTTGGCGATGATTTTACCTATGACGTAATCGCGCCGATGGACTGGTATGGCCGCCGCCTCGTCGCCGATAAATTCCGGGACCGGCGGGTCTATATATGCGGTGACGCAGCCCATATCTGGGTGCCTTATGCTGGCTATGGCATGAATGCCGGGATCGCCGACGCCATGAACCTGTCCTGGACGCTTGCAGCATATCTGAACGGCTGGGGCGGTGCTGGGATTTTGGATGCTTACGAACAGGAACGCCTGCCCATCACGCAGCAGGTTTCCCATTTCGTCATGGACCACGCCCATGCCATGGCAGGGCAACGTGGCGGCGTGCCTGCAAATATTGAAGATGATGACGCAGCAGGTGAATCCGCGCGGCAATCGCTTGGCCAGAAAGCTTATGATTTGAACGTGCAGCAATATTGCGCCGCTGGCCTAAATTTCGGCTATTTCTACGAAAACTCGCTAATCATCGAAGGCGATGGCGAAACAGCGCCTGGATATTCAATGGCGGATTTCACGGCCTCCACCGTTCCAGGCTGCCGCACACCTCATTTCTGGCTAGAAGACGGCCAGAGCCTTTACGACGCCATGGGGCCGGAATTTACACTGCTCCGCTTCGATCCGAATGTTGAAGTCGATAGCATCCTGAATGCCGCGAAGCAGGCGGGTGTGCCAATACAGTTGCTTGATATTCCTGCCATACAAGCTGATCCGGCATACAAACACGCACTCACACTTTCTAGGCCAGATCAGCATATCGCTTGGCGTGGCGACAAAGTGCCAAATGACCCTGCATCACTGATCCAACGTATTCGCGGAGCCGTCTGATGCTCTCATATCTCCACAGCTTTCATGCTGGAAATCGCGCTGATTTGCATAAGCATGGCGGCTTGCTGGCCTTGCTTGCAGCGATGCGCAAAGACCCGGAACCGATAACATATATCGAGACCCATGCGGGCCGCGGTCGCTATGATCTGAATGCCCCCCAAGCGAAAAAGACGGGAGAGTATTTAACGGGTGCTGCCGCGCTCTGGCAGGCGAAACCGCCGCCACGTGGACTGGCCCCGCTGGCGCAGGGGATCCAGGCAGAGAATGAGGACCGCGACGACCTGCGCTATTATCCGGGCTCACCAATGCTGGCTGCTAAAGCGCTGCGCCAACGTGATCGGCTGGAGCTTTGCGAACTGCATCCAAAGGAGGCCCCTGCTCTACGCCAAACGCTTGCCCGCTTCCGTCGCGCCAAAATCCGGCATGTGGATGGACTGGAATGGGTGAAGTCAGCACCTGGGCTGCAAAGCCGCCGCGCGCTCATCCTGATCGATCCAAGCTATGAACAGGCGGCGGAATATGAGGCACTAGGCGCATGGCTGCCTGAAATGTCAGCGCGCCTGCCTTCGGCGTCGTTCTGTCTCTGGCTGCCGCTCCTGCCAGATGGGCGGCATCTGCCGATGCTGGAAGCGCTGAAAGAAAACCTCAAAGCGCCAACAATGCTGGGGTCAGTCACATGGGCCGCGAACGCTAAAGCAGATCGCGGGCTGATCGGTTCAGCACTTATGATCGTCCGCGCGCCAGATGGGCTGGCTGGCGGACTGGCACGCGTTCAGCGAGATCTATTGAAGCTACTGAAGGCACCTGAAAAAGGTGCGCGCGTTGAACGGCTCACCGGCTAAAAAGATAAGGGGCGCAACCTCAATCGGTTACGCCCCGTGCCTCGCTATCGCCGGTCGCTCAAGCGAGGGATCGAATGTGGGGTCGAACTAGACCCGCTTTTTGGCGCCATTGTTGAAGATCTTGTCGCCATGCTTCAGGTAGGCGTCACAAGTTCCAGCAGGCACACGATAGAGTTCCCGCGCCATTTCGTAGACACCGCGCTCAATGACAGAGCGGACTGCGAGCTGGATCGGCTCCAGGGACCGTTCGCCTACGCCAATATCAAGCAGCTTCGTGTTGAAGAACTCGAACAAGCCAGCCCGCACTTCGCGTCCAAGGATCTGGTCTTGTCACACTTTTGTTCCGGTCTCTCAGCTCATTTAGGCGGCCTTTCGTT
>CAJXVF010000549.1 GCA_913060845.1 uncultured Alphaproteobacteria bacterium
CACCTCTCTATTCGTCGGCAGCGTCAGATGTGTATAAGAGACAGGCGGCAACATGCTCCCACGCCGTTTCGCCTTCATTGAACCGCGGTTCCTGCGGCAGATATGAAACGCGCGTACCCGGCTGCAAGAATAGCTCGCCAGCATCAGGTTCAATGACGCCGGCCATCAGCTTCATGATCGTCGTCTTGCCACAGCCATTCCGACCGACCAGCGTCGCCCGTTCGCCAGGTAGAAGCTGCAGTTCTACATCCTCGAACAGCGGATTAGCGCCGTAGCCAAGAGACACGCCGCGCAGGGCTATGATGGGCGGTTCGGCCATGGTTTGGGGCGGCTTTGCTGGGGCTATTGGGAAATCAGGTAGACATGCTTAGCAGCAGGCGCCCCTTCTCCCTAGGGGAGAGAGGACGCCTGCCGAAAGAAATAGAAGTTAGTCGCTTAGACCAGCTTAAGAAGCGGCTTTCAGCGGTGTCCGCTTAACCGTCATGGTATCGACGCCTTCAACGCGGATCAGCTTGGTTGGCGCGTCGCGATATGGCGCGTGGACGGCACCAACGGGATAAAGATGCGCGTCGCCTGGCTTCATCACATAGGTGTCTGTCTTAACGACTTCACCCGGTTGATCGCCTGCTGGCTGCTTAACGATCTTCCAATCGGTCATGCTGGTTTCACCAACGGCTTGGCCGTAGATCGCCCAGGTCGGGCCGTGATCATGCGGATTACCTTGCTTTTCGCCGGTATAGCTATGGGCGCAAATGCAGAAGCTAAGGTCCGCATCTTGGTAGATCACGGCACGTTCTTCAGTGGCCTGGCCTAGCTGAGCCTGAACGAATTCCTGATCATTGAGCGCTTTCTCAACGAAATCACACACTTGCTTCTGGCCGCCAAGGCCAGGGTCAGCCTGCAGAGCGGTACGGCAGTCTGAAGCGAATTGATCGAGCGTATAAGCCATGGGTCTTCTCCTAATTGCTTGAGCGGCGTGACGCTAATTTATAGCGGTTCGCGCGTGAATCAAACCGGTGGTTTTCATGGTGGTTTTCAGCGCAATTGCATCGACCAACGACTAGAGTGATTTGCTGCAATATTGGCGTGGCTATCAAGGCCATTCCAGCGGCGATGGCAAATCGAAAGGCGCGAAGTCAATTCTAATGGCCCGTCGGCTAGATCCAGTTTGAGACGGCTTCGAGCGATGAAGCGTTAGCATCTTCAGGATTAGGATATCGCCCCGTTTTGCCTCACAAATCTCTTCTGGATAGCGGCTAGCTACTTCCAGTGCGTGAGTGGCAGAGACGAACCCTGCTTCATGACTTCCCAAAGCGATCCGCATGGCACCGTTTGACTCGGCCGTGTCGTCTAGGTGGACGCGAACAAAGAGCATCTGATGAAGCAATTCGATTGGTGGCTCGCAATGCCAAACGCCCGCTTTTCGGGTCCAATTGTCAAAGCCAGCGGAATCTTCTCGCGCTTTGACGGCAATAATACGGTCTTGATGCCACGGCAGTGTCCAGTTGCTATTCTGGGATTTATTGAAGCCAACAATCCGCACCGATTTCGCCTTCGGGTCAATTACTTGAACCGCTCGAACCAATGCACTGGACAGCGAAAACGCAGCCGCATTTTTGTAATCGATGTCGATCCGCTGCCCAGGCTTTGCTTCGATAGCAACAACGCTATCTAACAATGCAAGATCATCTTCAGGAACCGCTTCCCGAAGCCAAACTCGACCTTCCGTCGCGAATTCGTCAGCCAATTGTGAGGCGATATGCATTCAAAGATTCTGCTGCAAGCGAATGCAGGACGCAACCCGGGCCGGAAGAATCATCGGCGAAATAATCCTGCTTCTATACTTTCAAAACACCACAAATTTGAATGTGGGATCGACAGAAGGGACTTTAAGACCTGTCTCCGCCAGCCGGTGGAAGTGCCTGTAGAAGTGCGTTGCCGGTGCAGATCATATCTGCACTTGTGCCGCGATACCGTTGGATTGCTTCATGGATCAGCGCGGCGGTTTCAGGGTCTGGCGGCGGGAGGTCAGACGGTGGCGGCGGGAGGTCGCGATACAAAGCATGGCCCGCCTCGACGATGCCTCCGATGGCCCTGGCCTCTGCCGCTTGCACATCGGGATCAGCCCGGCGCGGTGGGATGACGGCGGCGAGATATGCCGCAAACGCAGGCCAACGAACGAACTGGCGATAGAGCGCTGGGAGGAACGGCGCACCGCCAATCGGCACCATTAGCGTTTGCGTAGCCTCGATCAAATCATCAGACAGTCCATCCATTGCAGGCAGCACCGGCATATCGGCGAGCGGCGTGGGCGCCTGCCATTGAGCATCGCCATAGCCAGATCCATTGGGCGCAGCAGCATCTGTCGCCAGCGGTTCCAGCATCGCGCCGGTGATGACGTTGACCGGCGATACCCGCGCGAAATTGGCGGCGATATTGCGGATCGTTTCAACATCCTGATCGCCAACGCCCAGCAGCCGTAGCACCGAAGGCGTGAAAGGCGGCAAAGGGGGTTGGGCTGCGGCCTCTGCAGCGCGCCACGCGGCTTCCGGCGCTTTGCCAGATGTCATTGCCGGGCTGACAACGGCCCAGCCCCATTCCAGCACGCCGGGCATTGTCGCCAAGAAGCGCTGTAGCTGTCTCTTATACACATCTCCGAGCCCACGAGACCTCTCTACATCTCG
>CAJXVF010000550.1 GCA_913060845.1 uncultured Alphaproteobacteria bacterium
ATCTACACCTCTCTATTCGTCGGCAGCGTCAGATGTGTATAAGAGACAGGCACGGCCAAAAATTTGGTCAGACTGCGGTGTGCCGATCAACAGATCGTTCCCGCCTGCACCCTCAATAAACGCCATTGTATTCTCTCCTACCTGGTGTAATCGCCAAATAATTAGGCTAAGGCCTCTTGGCCGATTGCCTTAAGCTATTTGGCTGGCAGGGTGCATACAACAGACCCGTTGGCTTAATCATCTGAATTAACCCCTAATACGGGCGTATATTTGGCTCTCTTTTGGCTTAATACCTGCGTTAAAACCCTGTTAACTTAGAACCTTGCCTGGATTCATCCGCCCATCGGGGTCAATTGCGGCTTTGAGCGCCTGCATCAGCTTGTACTCCACGGGAGACTTGTATCGCTCAAGCTCAGTCGTGCGCTTCTGGCCAATGCCGTGTTCGGCACTGAATGAGCCGTCATACGACATCACAAGATCATAGAGCGTGCGGTCCAAGACCTCTTTCAGGTTCTTAATGTCATCCGATGTGGCCAGATAGTGCAGGTTTCCATCACCCATATGCCCGAAGCCATAGAACCCAACATGGGGTGCAACTTCAGCCATTTTCTTTTCCGCCGCCGCATAGAAGTCCGGCAATGCAGACAGCGGCAGGGTCACATCCCAGGAAATCCGCGGACCAATCCGTTGCAGGGCTTCCGGTGCTTGCTCACGGATCTTCCAGAAATCAGCGCGTTGCTGCTCTGATTGCGCAATCAGGGCGTCTGTCGCGAGGCCGCGCTCAAATGCTTGCGCTAAAGCGCCCTCCAGCACATCCACTGGGGACTGGCCATTATCGCCGCGTCGTGTGGTGGAGACTTCCATCAGCACATAGAAGGGCGAATCATCTGGCAGTGGGTCACGCACATCGTCCATCTTGGCAACGACGGTCTCAACCAGGGAGCGGGTGATCAGCTCAGATGTCTCGACAGCATCCCCCGTCTCAGCCCGCGCCACATCCAGGAGTTCGAGTGCAGTCGCCACAGATGGTGTCGCGACCCATGCGGACGCCGTCGCAGTCGGTTTTGGGAAAAGTTTGAGAGCAGCAGCGGTGATCACGCCAAGCGTGCCCTCTGCGCCCATGAACATCTCTTTCAGGTGATAACCGGTGTTATCTTTGCGGAGTGTGCGGAGGCCATTCCAAATTTCCCCGTCGGGCAGCACAACCTCCAGCCCAAGCACGAGGGCCCGCGCATTGCCGTAACGAATGACATTTACGCCGCCCGCATTGGTAGAAATATTACCGCCAACGGTACAACTGCCCTCAGCCCCAAGCGATAGCGGGAAGAACCGGTCTGCATCAAGGGCAGCCTTCTGGGCGTCCTGCAAGATAACGCCCGCTTCAGCGATCATGGTGTAATTGGCGGGATCAATCTTCCGCACCTGGTTCATGCGCTTCAGCGACAGCACAATCTTCCGCCCATCGCTGAACGGCGTCCCCCCGCCGACGAGCCCTGTGTGACCGCCTTGTGGCACCACCGCGACACCCTCTGCAGCAGCCCACCGCATCACCACCTGCACTTCCTCAACAGATGATGGCCGTGCAACACCAATTGCCGTGCCAGTATAGGCTTGGCTCCAGTCCGTCAGATACGGTGCCGCATCATCAGACGCCCCATCAATCCAGCCATGCTGGCCAAGTGCTGCGGTAAGCGTTTCGAGAGCGGCGGGGCCAAGACCATCGGCCATCAGTTGGGTTTCCTCATATCAGTATAAATCCTGCAAGGAAGCATGCCCCAGCCACGAAACGCACGCAAACTAGCGGCTATGTGGCCAAAATACGGCCTGAGCAATTGCAGCACCAGAATTTCAAAAAGGGCGATTGCGTGTTCAGTACGAAATAGTTAACGTCACAACCTAACGGGTTAACTTAGATTTGGATGGAGCATTTTATGACTGTATTCAGAAGCCTAGCGGATATCGATGGCACTAACGGCGTTCGCTTTGATGGTGATGTTTCATTTGCGCGAATCGGTAATTCGATCTCCGCTAAAGGTGATTTCGACAATGACGGCCTATTTGATTTGGCATTTGGCGGCTTGGGGGTCGGACATGGCACCTTGGTATTTGGCTCAGCTTTCGCAGGCGATGCAGAAATAGACCTGGAAAATAGATCTAGCTTTGCAGGATTTGAGGCTTCAAATATCGCGGCTGGCCCGACAAGACTTAATATTAGCGCTGGATTCGTAGGTGACATTAATAACGACGGCATTGATGATATTGCCTTCAGTTCATTTAGCGAAAGAAATCTTGTTGTAGACAATTTTGGAAATATTTCCGAAAGCACAGGATTATTTGGAGGGGTGACTGCTTTCATTTTTGGCAGCACGACACCTAGTGGAGATTGCAACCTCAACCTTTTCTCCAGCAATCAAGGCATTAAGTACCTCGGAATTAATGAGTCTGGGAGTTTCACTCCTGGATCAGGCGAAACAATAGCCAGTATCGGAGATATAAATGGCGACGGAATCGCGGATGCTATTATTGGCCAACGAAACGCAGAAGCCCGCGGCACAAACGATGTCGGTCGCGCGTTCGTTGTTTTTGGTAAGACGGGGAACACGGAAGCCGCAAAGAACTAGGGGCTGGCCTAGCTAAGGGTTTCTGTTCAGAGGTTTGCCCACTTGCGTAATAC
>CAJXVF010000551.1 GCA_913060845.1 uncultured Alphaproteobacteria bacterium
GGCATACGGATTCCTCCTTCAAAGCGCATCCAGCGAAATTCTCCATGCTGTCAGCCCGTGAACTGCCGACAAATGGCGGCGGTGATACGGAGTTTGCTTCGACAGCGGCGGCATTCGATATGCTGCCTCAAGAAACTCAATCCCGGCTCGAAGGCTTGATTGCGATCCACTCGATTGCTTGGTCCCGGGAAAAATTCCAGAAGGGCGCATCGTCCGAAGAACAGCGGAAGCGATTGCCGCCAGTTCCCCAGGCTTTGGTGCGCACAAACCCTGTCACAGGCCGAAAGTCCCTGCACATCGCATCCCACGTTATGGGCATAGATGGCATGGAAGACCTTGAAGGCCGTGCACTGCATGACGATCTATTGGCTATGGCGACGCATCCGTCCAAGGTGTATCGCCACCAGTGGTCGCCCCATGACGCGATCATTTGGGATAACCGTGCGATTGTTCATCGCGCTACACCATATGATGAGACAGGGGACCGCCGCTTAATGATCCGCACAACAATTTCAGATTTTGGCCCAACCGTCGTTGACGGTGCCATCGTGGCTGCCGCCTGATTTATGGCGATTGATCACGCCCGCCGCCAAGCGACATTGGCGGAAATCGATGGATGGGAAAACTTGCCCGCCATGGCGCTTGATGCTTTGACGCGCGGCGGCGATGCTCCATTCCTTTGGGACAAGCCGGAGCGTGGCGGCGAATTCGTCTCCCACAGTTTCGCTGAAATCCGAAAGGATGTAATTGCGCTTTCGCACGCCCTTATTGGGCTTGGCCTTCAGCCTGGCGAACGTTTGGTTCTGGTTTCAGAAAACCGCCCTGAATGGCTGGTTGCTGATATCGCGATCCTACTAGCAGGCGGCATTACGGTGCCAGCCTATGTAACCAACACCGAAGACGATCACACCCATGTGCTTGAGGATTCCGATGCGATTGGCTTAATCGTCACGAAGGGCCAAGTCGGGGCTCGCGCGCTGAATGCAGCTGTGGAACGGCCAGACATCCGGTTCTCAATCTCCCTTGACCGTGAGGACTCGTCTGCTCGTGTCCATGCTTATAGCGATCTACTTGAAGCCAACCGCGAAAATCCGGAGCCGCCGGACACACTCGCTGCTATCAAGCGCGAGGATTTGGCGACGCTAATTTACACCTCTGGTACTGGCGGCGCACCGAAAGGCGTCATGCTGTCCCATCGGGCATTGTTCGCGAATGCTAAGAGCGCAGCTGACCTGATTTATGAGCTGGACGGCGTCAGTGACCTTCGGGATGAGGTTTTCCTGTCCTTCTTGCCGCTCTCCCATGCTTACGAGCGGACGGCGGGCCACTTTTTCCCGCTGGCTGTGGGCGCACAGGTCTATTACGCCGAAAGCACGGACAAGCTGGCCAAGAACTTAACTGAGGCCCGGCCAACGATTATGACTGCCGTGCCCAGGCTCTATGAAAGCCTGCATGCGCGCATCACCCAGAGCCTGAAGAAAGAGTCTGACCTGAAGCGGAAGCTGTTCAACCGGGCAGTGGCGCTGGGCGTCAAGCGGATTGAAACCGGCAGCCTCAGCATGATGGAGCGGATTGAAGATGCGACGCTGGACTCGCTCGTGCGCTCTAAGGTGCGGGAACGGTTTGGCGGGCGCTTGAAAGCCCTGGTCTCCGGCGGTGCGCCGCTGAACTATGATATCGGCATGTTCTTCAGCTCGCTCGGGCTGTGCTTGCTGCAGGGCTATGGGCAGACAGAAGCTGGTCCAGTTGTGACATGCAACCGGCCAGCCTCAATCAATCTCAATACCGTTGGCCCCGCCCTGATTGATGTCGAACTTAAGATTGCCGATGACGGGGAAATTCTGGTGCGCGGCCCACTCCTGATGGAAGGCTATTGGAAGCGCGCCGATGATACCGCTGAAGCCTTGAAAGACGGATGGCTGCATACAGGCGACGTTGGCGCCTTCGATGCCGAAGGCCGCCTGATGATAACGGACCGTAAGAAAGACCTGATCGTTAATGCAGGTGGCGACAACATTGCGCCGCAGCGGGTTGAGGGCATTTTGGCGCTTGAGGAAGAGATCGAGCAGGCCATGGTCTTCGGTGATAAACGCCCGAACCTTGTGGCTTTGATCGTGCCGGGCGAAGAGTTTTGCCGCGCTTGGGCTGCGAGCCATGGCGTTGACCAGGCCAGCTTGTTGCAGGACGCTGCATTCCGCAGTGATGTGCAGGCGGCGGTGGATCGGGCAAATAAGAAAATGTCTCGGATAGAGCGTGTGCGCCGCTGGGCCTTTGCCGACGAAGCCTTCACAACCGATAATGGCTTGATGACGGCGACAATGAAAATCCGCCGGAAATTCATCACCGCCCATTATCTCGACCGCCTGGAAGCGCTTTACTGAGTCCGATGACGCTGGCCATGCAGCAGCGTTCTCGCCTTTCCCGCTGGCTCCGCCGCAGCGTCTGGCTTTTGCTGGCGCTGATCATTGCACCTATTGCGGCTGTGGCGTTGCTGGTTGGCCGCGTATGGCTTGGCCAGCCGGAGCTTGATGGCGAGCGTATGGTTCCAGGGCTTGGCGCAGAGGTAACAATCGCACGGGATAGCTTGGGCGTTGTTCACATCAAAGCAGCGACGGAGCAGGAAGCCTGTCTCTTATACACATCTCCGAGCCCACGAGACCTCTCTACATCTCGT
>CAJXVF010000552.1 GCA_913060845.1 uncultured Alphaproteobacteria bacterium
AGATCTACACCTCTCTATTCGTCGGCAGCGTCAGATGTGTATAAGAGACAGAACCCGAATAAATGCGTGGCTGCCGCCGAAAATGGTCAGCGAAAACAGCATAGCGCTGCCGGCGATATGGAAAAGCGGCGGGGCGTGAATGTTGCGATCATCCGCTGTCACATTGGCACCAGCACCAAAGCACATGGAACTGGCCCAGAGCGCACGATGCGGTAGCATCACGCCTTTCGGAAACCCGGTGGTGCCGCCGGTATAAAAGATGCCTGCTAAGTCTTCGCCAGTACGGAATGCATCATCGGCTGGGGATGCTTCAGCTACCAAACCTTCATAGGAAAGCATGCCAGCGGGGCAATCACCATCGCCAGCAAAGATCACGTGCTCAACGGTCGGGCATTCTTTTACAATGGCTGCGCCCATTTCGGCGAAGGCGTCATCGACCACCAAATATCTGGCACCGGAATCCTTGATTGAATAGACGTGCTCGGCCAAGGACCAGCGGATATTCATCGGCACGACGTTGGCACCCGCCCAGAAGACGCCGTAGTAGTACTCCGCATACCGGTCCTGATTGAAGGAGAGCATCGCCACGCGATCTTCTACCTTCATCCCAAGCCCATGCAGCGCACCCGCAAGCCGTGCAACCCGGTCCTGAAATTCAGCCCAGGTAAAGGTCCGCTTTTCAGATATCAGCGCAATCTTGCCAGGATTAATCTTAGTAGCCCGGCGCAGGCCTTGGGTCATATACATCGTGCGTCATCCTTCCGCCGTTCATTGTTTGAACGTTCGGCTGAATCGCTATCATTCAGAAGCTGGTAACGGCAAGCACGAAGCTATCACGCTGCAGGAACAACGCCTTCGCCTTTGGTCTGCGTCCGCCACATGAAACGCGCTTGGGAGGTATCAACGGGGCTGCGCATATGCAGCATCATCCGATTATCCCATGCAACAACCTGCCCGACGCTCCATTTGTGGTGATATTGGAACTCCGGTTTGGTCGCATGAGCCCAAAGCTCATCCAGCAGCGCTTCGCTTTCATCAAGCGGCAGGCCTTCAACATAGGCATTGGTGCGGCGGCCAAGATAAAGCGCCTCATCGCCAGTGGATGGCACCGTGCGGATGATTGGATGAGCATGCCCGATAGCGTCAATTGGTGACGCTGGCACTTCCATGCCCGGACGAATGATGCCGTTACTGGCATATGTGGAATCATGTTTGATTTTTAGCGACAGCACTTTACGCCGGAGGTCTTCCGGGAGCCCTTTGGCGGCCATAACTTGGCTGCAGAAGCCGGTATCGCCGCCATCGTCCGGAATAATCCGGGCATGCAGTAGGCTAAATGTCGGTGGGGTCGGGATATAAGACATATCCGTATGCCATTCCCACTCGCCGAAAAACTTATCTGGCGTCTTCTCAACCTGAAGCGTTGTTGGCTCCACATTGCCGATATAGGCCAAATACGGATCACGGCCTTTTGCTCTATGCGCAGCGACCTGATCATCAACAGTGAGATGCTCCTCGCCCGGCAAAGCTTTCTTGCCGATACCGTTGATAAGGCCCGGAGCGAACTCATTCTCGCCGAACACAGCCGTCATTGCGTGGAGTTCTTCGACATCCAGCATATGATTGAATTGGAAGCATAATAGGCCGTGCCCATCCTTGTAGGCGTCAAGAATTCCGGTCCGTTGCGCCGCAGTCATCTCGCTGGGCTTCAGGCCGGTGATTTCTGCGCCAAAGCGTGCGCCGCCCAAAGGCGAAACCAACATGTCATCATATTTTTTGATTGGCTGATCCATACCGACGCTCCTATCCATATCTATTTCAGAGTAACCCTACAGTGGCCCAACGTCTTTGCAATCGAGAACTAGTTGGCTTGCCACGCCGCCGCAGGATCCATGCCAGCAATCAGCTTGGAACTGAGGTTCACGCCGATACCTGGCCCATCGGGCAATGGCGCAGCACCGCCGGTAACTAGGGGTAGCGCCGGTTCAACCAGTGTTTTGAAGACAGGCGTTTCATCAAACTGAACTTCCAGCAGGTCCGCATTTTCAACAGCCGCGCATATCTGCATAGACGCAGCATGGCAGATGGGGCCGCTTGGATTGTGCGGGGAAAAGGTGACGTCATGGGCAGTAAACGTCTCTGCGATCCGCATCATTTCAGCGGGGCCGCCTGCAGATTTCACATCCGGCATCATGACATCATAGGCCCCGGCGTTCAGCATCGGTTCAAACCCTGCCAGTTTGATTCCAGTTTCCGCCCCCGCGAGCCGAATGCCGAGCGCATTGGCTTGTGCCCGTAATCGCTTTAACGCGCCAAGCGCTATAGACTCTCTAGGGATCGGGCTTTCGAACCAGTAGAGGTCAAACGGTTCAACGGCATCGAGCACCCATGATGCAGTCGATTCAGAAAAGCGCCAATGGCAATCGACCATGAGGCGTGCGTCTGGGCCAATAGCGCTACGCACTGCATTGATCCTCGCCAATCCAACTTCGACAAGCGGGCGCCATTGTCCTGGTGCCATATCGGGCGCTGCGCCATCAAACGGTGCAATCTTGAATGCTGAATATCCAGCTGCCACGGCCATTACGGCGTTGGCTGCGAACCCGGCAGGGGAACGGTCTTCGGTGCGCCGATTGATATTGGCATCTGTCTCTTATACACATCTGACGCTGC
>CAJXVF010000553.1 GCA_913060845.1 uncultured Alphaproteobacteria bacterium
GAAGCTTCTTCACTGCATGCGGCTATGAACCGGAATGATCCAAATCCGCTCTAGGGGCAGTGAGATGGCATTGTTAGCCTATTTTGACTTAAGCCGATAAGGGTCGAACCATTCCATTATTGGATGGGAAATTCATTCAGCTGTTTCAAGCGTGAAGCGGGCGCAGAGCCAAACGGCGTGGAGGATCACCGACGGTGGAAAGCGATGACGCTTGAATGAGATTGGCTTCATTGCCCAAGCCTAGCGCCCGAGCCGCTTAGCAGCGGTTAACGTGTCAATGCCGTTTGGTGTCATCTGCGACTAGCGGCTCGCCTTTGTAGCCACGGCCTCATTTTCAAGAATCCTGTGTAGGCCCGCTCAAGCGCCCAACCGATTAGAGGCGACGCCGCCAATCGGCCCAGCGAACGCCACTGCGGCAGCGTGGACCAGAGCGCTGCGAACCCGGCGGCCCCAGAGTATAATCTGCCGTCGACGTCGCGCACGTGGAACCGTCCCATGGCAGTTTCGGCGTCCAGTCCAGGACCAAGATCCTTGGGGGCGTCGTCCTGAGCAACGTCAACCCAGCGTACTGCCTCAGCGCCTTTGCGCTGGCGATAGAATGATATCTCGCGTTGGCAGAGCGGACATGCTCCATCATAATAGACAGTGCAGGCGGGCGCTTTAGCAACTTCGCTAGCAGCGCTCATCTAACTGCCCTCCGTCTCTTCTGCGGACCGTTCAGCCAGCAGCATGTAGTTCACGCTAGTATCGCTCGAAAGACGCCAATCTCGACGCGACAAATCAAATGACACGCCGACCGTCTCGATCTCGATTAGGCCAGCTGGCACCAATTCCGCCAGCGCCTCCTTGGGCCTTAGAAATTTTGACCAAGCGTGGGTGCCTTTAGGCAACCAGCCCAGCACATTCTCAGCGCCGACAATCGCGAATAGCCAAGCCTTGGGCGTGCGATTAAGCGTAGCTATGAGAAGGAGGCCACCGGGCGCTACTAACTCTGCGCTCTGACGGAGCAACAATGGCTGATCCGCCACATGCTCGATAACTTCCATATTCAGCACGACGTCGAACGTCTCGCCGGCTTTCGCCAGATCGCCGGCAAGGCAGTGGCGATAATCGATATCGAGGCCTCCGGCTTCTGCATGACGGCGCGCTGCGTCGAGACTGGCTGCGCTCGCGTCAATCGCGACCACGTTGGCCCCGCGTGCTGCCAGCGGCTCCGCCAAAACCCCGGCGCCGCATCCAATATCTAGAAGCCTGACGCCCGCAAGCGCGTCTGAGGCCACCGGGTCTCGACCAAGTCGCCGGGCGATGGCATCAATCACGTAGTCACGGCGCACCGGGTTGAAGGTATGGATTACCTTGAACTTGCCAGCTGGGTCCCACCATTCTTTCGCTCGGGCATTGAACCGATTGACCTCGGCAAGGTCTAGAGACCCATCCGGAACCAGCGCGCCGGAAAGTCGGTCTTTCTGAAGCATAATATTCGCATCCAATTCGTGTGTAAAAACCTCTTAGTTATTACGCGTGGGTCCTTCCAACAGATCATGCGCGGATTGACTGCGACAGCCTGATGGCGACCAGCACTCAAAAACGGCATGAGCGATATGCGTAGTTCGTACTTTGCGGCATTTTCGTTGGAGCGCCATTCCGGCCCAGGTGATCCACCTCCCGCAAGCAGACGTAATAAAAGCAGACTCAACAAAGGAAAAAGTTATGAACGGCATTTACGCGATGGTCATGGATCCCAAGAGGAACCCGCTGAGCACATTACGTCCGCAACACAAATTTCAGCTGATGGTTTATCTCAGCAGTATGTGGACAGCGATTTTTTGCGCTACAATTGGCAGCTGGATGTATTACGGCGAGTTGATGGTGGGGCATCTTTTGTTCGCTGCTGGCATCTTGATCACGGCAGCGGTTTTTTCCAACGCGAATAAGGCCAGCGCTGCAGCGACCCGGACTTATCGGGATTTTGCTCGGAGCGATCGCACCCCGCGCTACGACGATGTGTGGGGCGCATAACTCGGGAGCCGTGTCGCAATTGCGTATCAGCGCGTTCGAATTGGTTCGAGCCATTGACGGCCCTTTGTATTCAAGAAGGTAAGACACCTGATGCTCAAGCCTGTCCAGGATAAACCTTTTGAGCCTTCATGCGGTCGTTTGCTGCTTGTCGAAGATGACACAGTATTCTGCGACCGCCTCGCCCGGGCGCTTGTCAGGCGCGGCTACGAAGTTGATACCGCCACGTCCGTGCATCAGGCCCGCGCTCAAGCAAATGCCAACTGGCCAGATTTTGTGGTGCTGGACCTTCGGCTGGGCCAGGAGACCGGTTTCGACTTATTGCCGTTTTTCCAAGGGCGAACGCCACAGCCCTACGTGGTCATGCTCTCTGCCTACGCCAATGTTGCTTCAGCGGTATCGGCAATCAAGGCCGGCGCAATCGACTATCTCGCGAAACCGACCGACGCTGATGCGATAGATGCAGCCTTGAAATCTTCGCGGGTGGAACATCCGTCAAAACCGCCCGAGCACCTCATGTCCCCAGACAGGGTGAAATGGGAGTACATCCAGCGCATCTACGAACAGTCAGACCGTAACGTGTCGAAGACCGCTCGCCGATCTGTCTCTTATACACATCTCCGAGCCCACGAGACCTCTCTACATCTCGTA
>CAJXVF010000554.1 GCA_913060845.1 uncultured Alphaproteobacteria bacterium
CACCTCTCTATTCGTCGGCAGCGTCAGATGTGTATAAGAGACAGCTGCTGCACGCTCCGAAAGTTCGTCACATGCCGACGCCGCCCGCGCTTTGTGCGGGATGGTGGCTATGATGCCAGGCGCATTGGTCCACCCGCGCAGCAACTCAAGTAGCTGGTCGGCGGCGTCATCCGATAGCTCCATCGCGTGGCAGATGGCATCAATGTCTTGTCGGGCGAAGTAGGCATTGAAGAAGTGCGGCGCCTTCACCTGCGGCGTTGGGCGGCCAATAACGGGCAATATCTGAGTGCTGCCTGAAATCTCCGGCATAACTATTTCCTTCGCTCGTGTTCAGCCGACTGGCGGACGCTGGTTCGTCCATTCGGTCACGCGCTCGAATGCTCTACCGACGCGATAGATCATCGCCTCATTAAATGCCCGGGAGACAATCTGCATGGAAATCGGCATGCCATCCTTCGAGAATCCAGTCGGCTGCGCCATGGCTGGGGCACCCAGTAGATTGAACGGCGTGCGTGCCTGGCGGCCATATGTCCGATCCACTTCTGGCTCATCGTCAATGCGGCAAGCGGGGTCCATGGAAGAAGCGCAGATGATGACGTCATAGTCGGCCATCATCTTATTGAATTGCGCGAGGTAGCGCGCCTTTTGGCGAAGGGCGTCGACATAGTCTGCCGCTCCAAAGAAAGCGCCTGGCATGATCCGGTCACGGGTGGCCTTGGCATAGTCCTGGGGTCGGGACGCCAGCCAATCGCGGTGGATTGAATAGGCCTCAGATATCAGGATTACGCGGTTCGTCGCTGCAAGGTCCGCAAGCGGCGCGAAGCCTACGTCCTGGACATCGGCGCCTTCGCTGCGTAGCACATCTACGGCAGCATCAAGGCCTGCCGCCATATCAGGGTGGGCAGGTAAATCGACCTCATGGAACTGGCGGAGGTAGCCGATCTTCAAGCCCTTCACGCCGCCTTCGATGCCAGACGTATAATCCGTAACGGCAACATTGGCGCTGGCAGTATCGCGTTTGTCAGCGCCTGCAATGGCTTGCAGCATCATCGCATTGTCTGTGACTGTTCGGGTCATCGGGCCGATGTGATCCAGGCTGAACGAAAGCGGGAATACGCCTGCGCGGCTAACCCGGCCATATGTTGCCTTCATGCCAACAATCCCGCAGCAGGATGCAGGGTTGCGCACACTGCCGCCCGTATCGGTGCCAATCGCCATGGGCGTTAATCCTGCAGCAACAGCAGAGCCAGAACCTGATGACGAACCGCCTGGATGGTGATTGCGATTCCACGGATTACGCGCTGGCGGCCAGGGCAGATCGAATGCTGGCCCGCCGAGCGCAAACTCATGGGTCGCCGTTTTACCAAGCATAATGCCGCCCGCTGCTTTTAGCTTGGCAGCGACAGTCGCATCTTGTTTCGGGACGTTGTCTTTGAGGATTTCTGAATGGCATGTGGTGCGCAGGCCCGCCGTGTCCACAATGTCTTTCAGGGAGTAGGGAATGCCATGAAGCGGCCCCATCCGACGCCCGCCTTGAATGGCGCTTTCTGCCGCCTTGGCGGAGGCCATGGCCTTGTCGCCATCAACCAACAGGAACGAATCCAGTTGTGGATCAACAGCCTCAATTCGGCGCAGCAACGCTTCGGTAAGATCGACCGGTGATAACTCCTTCGCGGCGAGCTTTTTGCTGGCGTCAGCGACAGAGAGGTAACCCAGGTCTACATCGCTCATTGGCTGCCTCCCGCCTGATAAATATGTGCCGGTTCTTCGTCCGGCTTGTATCCACCCTCCAGTCCAGCGACGAGTCTCGCGGCATGGGCGCGGGATTTTTCGATCAGCTCTGGGTCCAACGCATGTGCGGCTTCTAAGGCAGGCGGGAGTGGGATATCTGACACGGACTGGGCGCTCCTGTGCTTATGAAAAAGGATTCGCCAAAAGTATCGGCTGCATGGCGTGAGCCGTCCAGCTTCCATTGGCCAGATGAGCAGGCCGCGCGATTGGGCCGCGTTGGCCTTTCTGAATCTTCGCCCTAGGATTGACTTCATAGATCAAGAAAAGTTTCCGCTGTAGAAAGGCCGCGCCATGCTGGACGCCACGTCGAATATCCCCGGTATCAATCAATGCCGTGAAGGCCTAGTCGCTGCTGAAGGCGTGCTTGAGGCAGCGCGGGCAAGTGTGCTGAAAAAGGTGACGAATGGCGAAGGCAAAGTCGCTGCATCGCTGTTGGAGCAGGAGCAATTTGCCGCCCATGGCTATGCGTGGCTTTCTACATATGTCTCCGGCCTCCGCGAAATGTTGGATTGGGCGGAGCGTCTGCAAGCGGACGGCAAGTTCAACGAGCTTGAGCAGCGGATGCTTGCCGCAGCATTCGCAGAATATCTGAACCAAATTGCTGGCGGCATCGCCATTTCCCAGGGCGAAGTTGTCCGTCCGTTGGATCTAGGCTTGAAGTCGGGCGATTTGGCTGGCTTGGATACGCCTGCCGTCGCGGACCTTCGGCAGGCGGGCTGGTCTGCTCCGGCCCGCGCACGGTTAGCGGAACTGATCAGTGAGGGCGACTTTGGTGCCTCTGGGCTTGGCGATGAGACGTTGGATTTGATCCAACAGCAGTTCCGCCGGTTCGTGGACGAAAAAATTCTACCGGACGCTCATGG
>CAJXVF010000555.1 GCA_913060845.1 uncultured Alphaproteobacteria bacterium
GCATCCTAACCATATGACCTGCATAGCCTTTCTTAGCTATCTAGGCCAGCCCCTTGTTTTATTATAATTTATTCTCTTGCAATGCTTTCTGCGCCTCGCCGTCTCGCCGCCAGGCCCACATATTTGCTAAGGCGCTGCCTCTCAAACGCACTTGTCTGTTTCAGGAGAATACTGGCCCTTTGACCTACCGCCCGTTGTGATCAAACTTGAAAGCACTAAGCTGCACCGACACTCTGCACATCACGAAGCGAGCGACGACATGTCTAAGAATTGGAATGACGCTGACGGAACGCTGCTCGGCACCCATATTGATGGCGTTCTCACAATCACCTTGAACCGCCCTGACAGCCTGAATGCTGTTACCCGCACTATGCTCCAATGCATCTATGACCGGGTGTATGAAGCGGCGGCGGCGGATGATGTCGGCGCGATTGTGCTGACCGGCGCCGGGCGTGGATTCTGTGCGGGTGGGGACGTTAAGGCGATGTCTGGCGGATCTGAACGCGCACCAACGATGGAAGCGCGGCTTGATCCCTTGCGCCGCCAGATGGAAGTGTCACGCTTGTTGCACGACATTCCGAAACCAACCATCGCCATGCTGCGCGGCCCAGCAGCCGGTGCAGGGCTTTCCTTAGCGCTCGCCTGCGATATGCGGATGGCAGACCCCAGCGTGAAGATCGTTACGGCCTTCGCTCGCGTTGGCCTTTCAGGCGACTTTGGCGGCACCTGGTTTTTGACGCAGTTAGTTGGACCTGCCAAAGCCAAGGAGCTGTATCTGGCGTCCCCCACCGTGTTGGCCGATGAAGCTTTGCGGCTTGGTATTGTCAACCGTTTGTATGAAGCAGATGCCCTTGCAGCTGAAACCCAGGCCTTTGCGGCAAAGCTTGCCTGCGGCCCCAGGATTGCGTTGGCGCATATCAAGCGTAACCTGAATGCGGCAGAGACGGGCACGCTTGCAGCGTCGCTTGATCTTGAGGCCCTCCACCATGCCCGGTGCGGCATGACAGAGGACCACGCCGAAGCTGCAAAAGCGTTCGTTGAAAAGCGTGCGCCCGTATTTCAGGGACGATAAGCCATGCTGCGCCTTCGCCAAATTTGCCTCGTCGCCAGCGAACTCCGACCCGTGGTGGATGATCTAAAAGCCGTATTGCAGTTGGATGAATGCTTCCACGATCCTGCAGTTGCCGAATACGGCCTAGAAAACGCCCTGCTGCCAATTGGCCGGGATTTCCTGGAAGTCGTAGCCCCCACTCAAGAAGGCACAGCCCCTGGACGCTATATAGAGCGACGCGGCGGCGATGGCGGTTATATCGTCATCCTGCAATGTGACGATGCAGACCGGCGGCGCGCGCACTATCAAACGCTTGGGGTGCGTATCGCCAACGCTATGGACTATGGCGACTTCGATGGCACGCAATTGCACCCCAAGGATACAGGCGGATGCATGCTTGAGGTGGACCAACAGGAAGCAGGAACGCCAAACGGCCCTTGGCATCCAGCGGGCGTTGATTGGGAAAAATCTGTACGCGCATCAGGCGCTATAGGCATGACGTCTGCTATAATTCAAAGCCAAGACCCTTTAGCCCTCGCAGGCCGCTGGGGTGAGATTTTGGACAAGCCTGTCGCCGCGAACCTCTCCATTCCTTTGGACAACGGCGCAATCAAGTTCACTGAACCACGGGACGATCGGGGCGATGGGCTAATCGGACTGCAAATTACTGCCAAGGACCCTGCTGCCATAATCGCCATCGCTGAAACACGCGGATTGCCGACAGGCGCGCATAGCGTCACAATCGGCG
Organism: uncultured Alphaproteobacteria bacterium; assembly: GCA_913060845.1. GTDB lineage: Bacteria > Pseudomonadota > Alphaproteobacteria > Bin95 > Bin95 > VMCJ01. Next base: position 1,800 of record CAJXVF010000555.1, read on the forward strand.
GCGTAGAATTTCACATTTCCTGATCCCGCATATAGAGACCCGAACGAATGAGCGCAGGCGAAAGACTTCCCGGCACGCCCGTCCCTATGCTTACGTGGCCAGGCGCAGATGGCCTTGAGATCGCTGGCGATGCCTGGGGCAATCCCGGTCGCCGTATCGTCACGCTGCTACATGGCGGCGGACAAACCCGCCATGCCTGGAAAAACACTGGTGAGACTTTGGCGGCTGCTGGATACCGCGCCATCGCCCTCGATGCGCGCGGCCATGGTGATAGCGGTTGGGCCGACAACGCTGACGATTACACCGGCGAGAAGATGGTCGATGATCTGCAGGCCGTTCTGAAAGCTGAAGGTGCCGAGAAACCGGCGGTCGCTGGCGCATCTATGGGCGGTGGCACCTGTTTGCTAGGCGTCGGCAATGGGTTCATTGACGCCGCCGCACTGGTGCTGGTCGATATCGCGCCGAAGGTGGAGCCAGAAGGTGTGGCCAAAATCCAGGCCTTTATGAACCAGAAGCCTGATGGCTTCGACAGCCTGGAAGAAGTGGCGGAAGCCATCGCCAATTACCAACCGCACCGCAAACGGCCACGCAAGCTGGATGGTCTGGCGAAGAACGTGCGGATCGGCGCTAACGGCAAATACGTGTGGCACTGGGACCCAAAGCGTAGGCAGGCACGCGCCAACGCGTCTGGCGTGACACCCTACCGGGAGCGCCTATCGCTCGCCGCAGATAAACTGACAGTCCCCACTCTCTTAGTGCTGTCTCTTATACACATCTGACGCTGCCGACGAATAGAGAGGTGTAGAT
>CAJXVF010000556.1 GCA_913060845.1 uncultured Alphaproteobacteria bacterium
GGCCGAGGGCAAGCCAATGGTCCTGCTGCTTAATGGCCGCTCGGCTTCAGCGTCAGAACTCTTGGCGGCGGCATTGATCGACGCTGGGCGTGCAGCAGCCGTCGGCACCGTGTCCTATGGCAAGGGCTCAATCCAAAACCTTGAGAATCTGGTGAATGGCGGCGAGTTAATCGTCACTTGGTCCAGAATGCATGCGCCGTCTGGATATCTGCTAGACGGCCTGGGCGTACGCCCGACGATCTGCACTGCCAATGCTGCAGCCAACGCACAGCCCGCAGCTGTGTTGCGGAAAGCCACCCAACCTGGGATCGCCACAGACTGGCGCGCCTATAAAGCTCCCAACAAGACAATGGCGGAGAGCCTTCGCGCCTCCTGTCCCAAGTCTGATGAGAGCCCAGATCTTGATATCGAGATCGCCCGCACACTCATCTATAACCGTCGGGCCTATCAGACAGCGCTGTCGCCAGCCTCTCCGGCGCGGCATAGCGCGCAATCACCCTTTCAGTGGCGACGCGCCGGTTGACGAACGGCGACTTCACCGTCATATAAGCAGCCGAATTTCAGGAGTACGATTCCATGGCTAAATCACCGACCCTGCAGGTCAAAATGGTCAGCACCGCTGAGACCGGCTACTTCTACACCGCCAAGAAGAACCCGCGGACCCACCCGGAGAAGCTTGAGCTGAAGAAGTACGACCCCAAAGCCCGCAAACACGTGCTGTTCCGCGAGCAAAAAATGAAATGATCCGGCTCGCTTCTTTCCCTGGATAGAAGCGCATCGCTAGGGCAATTAACCTCGACTAATCTGGATCAGACTGGTCGAGGTTAATTGCCCGCAATCAATGTGATAGAGCGCCGCTGACATAGTCAGTCGGCGCCGTTTGCGTTTGTGCTCTATGCCGCGAAGCTAGACCTGAGCTTCGCCGCCCAGCGCCCGTCCTCACGAGTGATGACCCAGAGCGAGCGGAAATGGCCCATGGCCGCACCGTCCCCGTTGAAACGGGTGAAGCGCACGTCCAAGTGGACTTTGTCCGCCGCTGCCGCCATCACGTCCAAGCTATCCCATTGGGACCGGCTCCAGCCGTCACCGGCGCGGGCGTAAAAATCATCCAGATAGCTTTCCTTGGTCTCCCATACCTGAATCTGGCCAGAAGCCAGGCGATAGTGCGGGAAATGCAGGCTGTCGGCGATGGCGTCATTGTCCCGGGCATTTAGGCCCGCGATATGCGTCGCCATCACGGCCATCGCTGCATCAATCGCTGGCTGGTTGGCTTCTGTCATCACAATCAATCCGCCAGCGCATCGTTTACAGGATCATAGCCAAACAGGCGCGACTGCTCCGGCAATACCGCTTGTGGGTTGCTATCCACATCCTGCTGGACACGGGCGTTCCGTGCAGCGACCTCCTTCGGGTCAGCCATATGGAACAGGCGCTCGTTCTTGCGGCTGCCAGCCTGCCCCCAGGCAGTCCGCTCCAGCCGATTGCACTCATAGCGGCTAAGAGCGGCCTCAGCGTCATCACTCTCGGTGAGGCAGCGCATTAGGACATACCCGTCCTCAACGCTCTGTGCAGCGCCCTGAGCCATAAATGGCACCATCGGGTGTGCAGCGTCCCCCAGCAACGTTACCCGCCCCCTGGACCAGAATGGTAGCGGGTCTCGGTCATGCAGCGCCCATTTCATCGCACGCGGCGTTTCAGAGATGATGTCGGTCACCTGCTGGTTCCAACCGGCATAGTCATGAAGCGCATCGGCGATTTCACCGGCGGCACTCCAGCTTTCGATGGCACTGCCGTCATGGGGCGTCACGCCAACCCAGTTCAAATACCAACCGCCAGCGACGTAATAATGGACGAAGTGCCGATGCGGCCCCCACCAGTTTCCAGAGACAACTGGCACGCCAATTTTCCGCGCGGCATCACCGGGGCAGAGCCCGCGCCAAGCCATGTTGCCGGAGAAATTTGCCGGTGTGTCGCCATGCAAATGCTTGCGAACGATGGAATGAATGCCATCACACCCAACTAGCACATCACCCCAAATGGTATCGCCATTATCAAGCCTAGCGCCAACGCGGCCTGGCTCCTCAACAATCCCGATGGTCTTAGCGTCCAGATGTAAATCACCGTCATAGCCATGGGCTAGGCCGTCCAGAAGATCTGGACGGTACATGTGCAGATAGGGAAATCCGAATGTGGATTTCAACGCATCTGCAAACGCGACTTTCCGCAGCGCTTCACCAGATTTATAGGAGAAAATCATCGCTGCTTCAGGCGTAACCGCCCGCGCCATTAGCGGATCAAGCAGGTCCATCGCCTGAAGAACCCGCGTAGCGTTGGGCCCGAGCTGTACGCCGGCACCAACTTCACCAAGCGCTGTGGCTTGCTCCAGCACGATGGGCGTGTGGCCACCACGCAAAAGCGCGTTAGCTGCAGACAAGCCACCGATACCGGCACCCACGAGTATGACTTTTAATCCGGACATGCGACCTGCCCCCAGGCATGCTCCTTGCGCCAGAAACGCTAGGAGTCTGTGTTATGAAGCCGGAAGCATACTCTATTTCTGTCTCTTATACACATCTCCGAGCCCACGAGACCTCTCTACATCT
>CAJXVF010000557.1 GCA_913060845.1 uncultured Alphaproteobacteria bacterium
CTTCCGCGTCATTACACACGAGAAGTTTCCGGTTCTGGAGTGAGCGCGGTATAAATAGGATTCCGCTTGCATTTCGCCCCATTGGCCAACGCTGTACTGATATATCTCGATTAGCCGCTGCTGGGCCGAGGATGAAAGCAAATAGGTTGGCGGCATTACTCAGGAAGTGTCGCCTGCCGAATGATATCCGCCATTGCTACCTGGCTATAGTCTGCGTCAGGCAGCGCAAATGCCTTTTGTAGTGCCGCGCGTTTCGCTTCAAATGTCGAATATTCTGTCCGCTCTTTGTCTCGGCGGATGAGGTCGCGAACATATTCGCTGGCGTTATCATAATCACCAGTGTCGCTAATTTTAGCCGTCACATGATCTTTTAGAGCGCCGCCGACGCGAACATTCAAGTTCATGGGTTTGGTCATGATCAAGCTCCAGGTCGCAGCGTACAGAATTAGGTAGATATATAAAGATATTCTGTACGCTGCGTTTGATCAAGACTGGCCGTTACTTGGCCGCTGTAACCATGATCTCGACCAGAATTTCTGGGCGGGCGAGGCCAGCTTGGATGCAGGCGCGGACGGGTGGGTTCTTGGGGTCGACCCAATCATTCCATACGGCATTCATAGCTTTGAAGTTGGCCATGTCGGTGATCCAGAGCTGGGCCGTCAGTAGCTTTGATTTATCTGTGCCGGCTTTGGCCAGATAGCTATCAATCGTGTCGACGATGCTCTGTGTCTGGCCGGTGATGTCGGCTGTGAAATCTTTGGCGACGAGACCGCACACGTAAACCATGTCGCCATTCACGACACAGCGGCTCATGCGGGGGCCGGGGCCTTCGGTGATGTCGATGCGTTGGATAGCCATAACTGTTTTCTCCTGATTGAATTGAGATCCCAAGCAGGCCACGAATGGAGCAGCAAGTGCAAGTAGGCATGCAGATCGAACGTGATGTGATGATCCCGATGCGGGACGGCTCGTTGATGGCGACCGACATCTATCGCCCGGATAACGCAGGCGCAGCGCCCTTACTGCTGGAGCGGACGCCATACGGCAAGCATCTGCCAAGCCGGAGTGAGATCACGGCGGCTGATCCATCTAAGGCATTGTCGCGAACAGATGTAGCGGCACGGTTCGTCGCCCGTGGAATCGCGGTGGCATATCAAGACACGCGCGGTCGATACAATTCAGAAGGCGTGTTCGCCAAATATTTGGCAGATGGGGCAGACGGTTTTGACGCCGTGCAGGCGCTGGCTGGTTTGCCTGGGTTGGACGGCCGTGTCGGCATGTTTGGGCTCTCATATTCCGCCCACTCGCAAGTCGCGGCAGCCAGTATGGGGCCGCCTGCGCTGCGGGCGTTTATCGCCGATTCTGGCGGATTTTCAAGTGCCCACCGCTCCGGCGTTCGCCAAGGCGGCGCGTTTGAGCTGAAGCAGGCGACCTGGGCATTGAAGCAAGCACGCCTCAGTCCAGAGGCTGCAGCTGATCCCCTACTGAAAGCCGCGTTGGAGGCGGAGGGGATGTGCGCGCTTGGTTCACGCGCATGCCATGGCGGCCTGGCGTATCACCAGTGCGAGAGCATCCGGCCTACGAGAAATATCTTTTGGACCAATGGCAGGCCGGGACGCTGGATGATGCTTGGAAGCAGCCTGGCCTCTATGCCGCTGGATATTATGATCAATTCGCACGCATGGCGCAGATCCATATGTCCAGCTGGTATGATCCCTATCCGCTGACCGCGACCGAGAATTACCTTGGCCTCAAGGCAGAGGGTGCCAAGGACCTTGGCCTTGTGCTTGGCCCCTGGACCCATGGTGACCGGTCGCTGACTTATGCAGGTGATCTCGATTTTGGTGAGGCGGCGACCTTGGATGGCCAACTCGCACCTGACTTCATCGATTTTTGGGCGGATTTCTTTGACCGCGTCTTGCATGGGAAATCAGGGCAGGAGGACGGCGCGCCCGTGAAGGTTTTCATCATGGGCGGTGGTTCTGGCCAGCGAAACAAGGCGGGTCGGTTGGATCATGGCGGCGCATGGCAAGGGTTTGCTGATTGGCCGCCGCCGGAAGCCGAAGTGCGCCCATTCTACCTGGCAAGCGATGGGCAGCTTGCTACAGATGTAGCGCCAAGCGCATCCCGGATTGATTACCGCTTTGATCCGCTAAAGCCCGTCCCAACCATTGGCGGTGCAGTGTCATCTGGTGAGCCAGTGATGCGGGGCGGGGCATTTGATCAGCGCGAGAGTGCGGAGATTTTTGGCTGCGCGGCACCGTATTTGCCGATCTCCAGCCGTCCAGATGTGCTGACATTCGAAACACCTCTGCTTGAGCAAGACATCACAGTTTGCGGCCCAATTATCCTCCGCCTTTGGGTATCCTCTGATGCGCTGGATACGGATTTCACCATGAAACTGATCGACGTGCATTCGCCCAGCGCTGACTATGCCCAAGGGTATGCCATGATTGTGACCGACGGCATTCTGAGTATGCGCTACCGGGATTCCATGGCGGCACCAAAACTGATGACGCCCGGCGATCGCTATGCCGTTGAGATTGAGGCTTTCCCGACGGCTAACCGGTTTGTGAAAGGC
>CAJXVF010000558.1 GCA_913060845.1 uncultured Alphaproteobacteria bacterium
CAGCTTCTGCATTTCCGCCTGGGAATACTCTTCAGCCTTACCTTTGGCGTCGTTCACTGCGGCAATGACCAAGTCCTCCAGCAGCGTCGGATCTGCCGGGTCCATGGCCTCTGGAGAAATGGACAGGCTTTTCAGCACGCCCTTCCCAGTGACGGTCGCTTTCACCAGACCAGCGCCTGATTCGCCCGTCGTTTCATAGTCCGCCAGGCCTTCCTGGAGATCGGCCATTTTGGCCTGCATCTCCTGGGCCTGCTTCATCAAATTGCCAAGGCCTCTCAATCGTCCAGCTCCCAATCACCAAAGTTAATATCATCGTCATAGACGACGTCGGGGTTGTCGTATCCTATTTCGCCATCCGCCGATATGGGCGGATCGGGCATGTCTGCATTGGGCAGAGGATCCGGCTCCGGCGCTTCAAGCTGTGGCCGACCGACCGTCAGTTGCGCGCCTGGGAATGTTTCTAGTGCGGCAATAACAAGCGGGTGCGCTCTCAGCACCGCATCTGCAGACGCTTCGGCGTCGACCTGGCTCGGTTGGCCCGCTTCTGTGCTGGATTCAACAGACCATACCCGGTCCGTTGCTTTGCCTAGTTCTTCTCGCAAGCGCCGTGCGTAGTTCTCCGGCAGGTCCGCTTGATCCTCGTAGACGATCCGCCCAGCGGCGTATTCTACAAGCCTGAGCCGTCGGATCAGCGACAAGCCACGTGCCGCTCCAACCTGACTCAGATGCACCAGGAGGCTCTCGAAGTCTGGAAACGCGCCAGGGGATTCAGCACCCTTGGGCGGCTCCGGCGCTAGTTCCTGGGTTTGTTCCAGGATTGGCGCTGGCGGCACGTCTGCTTCGGGCGGCGCTGCCTCAACTACAGGCGCTGGATCAGCCGAAGCCATCGCGCGAGCGGCCTGACCACCGCCAATATCAACCGATTGCGCGGCCTCAACAGCGACTGTGGCCGGCGCGCTGGCGACTACGGTACTGCTCGTCACACTAGCGTTTGGGGCCGGTGCAGCAGGTGCGGCTTGCGCCGTAGAACCGCCGCTCGCACTGTTCCGCTGCGCTTCATTATCAATCCGGCGAATAAGGTCATCCGGTGTTGGCATATTGGCGGCATAGGCCAACCGGATCAGCGTCATTTCCGCTGAAAGCCTTGGGTTCGGCGCGCTCAACGTCTCGGCATGACCTTTCGACAGCAATTGCCACGCACGCGACAACGCCGGGAGATTGAGCCGCTTCGCCAATCCGGCCGCCCGCTCGCGCTCCGCTGCGGACGAGGCCGCAAAATCTGCACCAGCGGGATCAACACCAAGCCGCGTCGTCCAATACGCCGCTTCCATTAGGTCTTGCAGTGCCGCCGCAGGGTCTGCGCCAATGGCCAGCATTTCACTAAATTGATCGAGCGCCGCCTTGGCATCTCCGCCCATCGCGGCTTCGAATAGATCATAGGCTGCCAGGCGATCCGACAGCCCAAGCATGCCGCGCACTTGGTCCGCCGTGACAAGACCATCGGCCTCAGCGAGCGCAATGCCTTGGTCTAGCAATGAGAGGCCGTCACGAACAGATCCATCAGCCGCCCGCGCGATCATCGCCAGCGCTTCTTCCTCGACCTGCGCGCCCTCTTTTTCAGCAATGGAACCGAAATGCGCTGCCAGCCTATCCGGCGGCACCCGGCGCAGATCAAAACGCTGGCAACGGGAGAGAACCGTCACTGGAAGCTTGCGGGATTCCGTCGTGGCGAAGATGAATTTAAGGTGCGGCGGCGGCTCTTCCAGCGTTTTCAACAGCGCATTAAAGGCCGCGTTGGAGAGCATATGCGCTTCATCAAGGATATAGACCTTGTAGCGCGCAGACGCTGGCCGGTAGCGGGACGCCTCAGTGATCTCACGGATATTGTCGACACTATTGTTGGAAGCAGCATCCATCTCGACCACATCGACATGACGATCCTCGATGATGTCGCGGCACTGCCGGCACACACCACATGGCTGGATCGTCGGCCCGCCATCGCCATCCGGCCCTTCGCAATTGAGCGCGCGGGCGATGATCCGCGCGGTCGTGGTTTTGCCAATGCCGCGCACGCCGGAAAGCAGATAAGCCTGGGCGATCCTATCCCGCTCGAACGCATTGGTCAGCGTGCGAACCATCGCCTCCTGGCCAATCAGGTCATCGAAGGTCTGCGGGCGATATTTCCGCGCCAAAACCCTATATGGCTGAGCGTCGACCGGTTGTTCTGCATCGGCCATGGCGTGAGGCAGCCCATCTCATGAGACATGATAGCGAACGGCTGGCGAGCGACCCGGGCCGAAACTCGTTACGGCTGCTTCCTTCCGGACCTGACCGAGTTGGCGAGGGACCCGCCCGCCACCAACCGTTCAACGCTGAATATCGTCCCCCACCCAGGTTTTGTCCAGCCCTTTCGGCCCAAATACCTAGGCGCCAAATCGTCCCGCTTGACTTACCCCCCGCCCCCCATTGTCAGCACCCTTCTTCGTAGGCTCCGCATCCCAATGCGCCAAGGCCCGCTTACGATTGTGGGGCCTGTCTCTTATACACATCTCCGAGCCCACGAGACCT
>CAJXVF010000559.1 GCA_913060845.1 uncultured Alphaproteobacteria bacterium
CACCTCTCTATTCGTCGGCAGCGTCAGATGTGTATAAGAGACAGATCAAAGCCAAATTGGCACTGAAGCGCTAGTTTTTACTTCTGCAGCAGGTGGATGAGCGCAGATGTATCCCAGCGCCCGCCGCCATCTTGCTGCACATTCTTGTAAAGTTGGTCGACCATGGCTGTCGCTGGCAAGCGCGCGCCGTTCCGTTCGGCTTCAGCAATGCAGATGCGCAGGTCTTTCCGCATCCAATCAACAGCAAAGCCGAAATCGAACTTGCCATCGACCATCGTGGAGCCGCGATTTTCCATCTGCCAGGATTGCGCCGCACCCTTCGAAATGACTTCCAGCACAGTCTCCATATCGAGCCCGGCCTTTGAACCAAAGTTAAGCGCCTCAGACAACGCCTGCAGCAGGCCAGCGATGCAAATCTGATTGACCATCTTGCAGAGTTGGCCACTACCCGCTTCGCCAATCAGCGTGACTGCACGGCCATAGCTGTCCATTAGCGGCTTTGCTTTCCCGAATGGCTCAGCATCGCCGCCACACATGACCGTCAGCGCACCATTTTCAGCACCCGCTTGGCCGCCAGAAACCGGACCATCAATGAAGGCAATGCCAGCTTTCTCAGCGGTTTCATAAAGTTCACGGGCCAATTCGGCTGAGGCCGTCGTGTGGTCGACATAGATGGCACCGACCTTCATTGCACCAAATGCGCCATGGTCACCGGTTGCAACGGCCCGCACATCAGGATCATCGCCGACACAGGCGAAAACGAAGTCCGCACCTCTTGCAGCGTCTGCCGGTGTCCGTGCGCTCTTACCTTTGTGCTCTTGTGCCCAGGCTTCTGCCTTCTCGGAGGTCCGATTGTAGACCGTCACTTCATGTCCAGCGGCGGCTAGGTGGCCCGCCATTGGATAGCCCATTACGCCAAGGCCCAAAAATGCAGCTTTCGCCATGTATTCTTCTCCTGTGAGACCGTACTTCGGAGCCTATACGACTTCCGGCGTTGTGATTATGTCGTGAATCTTGTTCCAAATATCTTCGTCCGGCGCAAGCAAGCCAGGGATATCTGCGTTCGACGGCTTATAAGGCTCACCCGTAATTAGCTTGCCCACGCCGCCTGCTTCGCAATGCATCAAAAACCCTGCCGCATGATCCCAGGGGAAGAGTTTGGAATAGCCGCCAAAGTGCGACAGGCCGGCCAAGCGCGACATGTGCTCATGGCCGACGCAGCGGGCATTAAATACGCCGCCCATCTTGCCGCGTCCCCTGGCCCATGTGGCTTGAAAGCCTGTGGATCGACGGAACATGCGCCCGTAGATTGATCCGTTCATCAAGCGGCTTTCGGAAGGTGTGTGGACGCTAAGCCGTCGCCCGCCAAACCATGCCCCGCCGCCAAGTGAGCCGACAAATGTGCGATCGCTGTAGGGATCATGGATCCATCCCGCCAACACTTCGTCCTTACGCACCAGCGCCAAGATGACAGCAGAAAGCGGATATCCAGAGGCAAAATTCCCAGTGCCGTCAATCGGGTCAATTACCCAGGACAGATGATCATCTGCCAGTCCAGCGATGGACGCCCGGCCCTCGCTGACCGCTTCCTCGCCTACAATCTGTGCGTCCGGCGTCAAGTCCTGCAAAGCCGCACCTAGCCTGCGTTCAACCGCCAGATCAGCAGTGGTCACAAAGTCACCCGCAGACTTTTCAGTCACTTCTGCGCGGGAAAGTATACCGAGCTTAGCTTTCACTTCCTCAGCGGCGATTTCAGCAATAATGGCCGTGATCGCATCAAAATCGATATCAGGCGTCATGACGCGGCACTCGCTTCTTGCACAACCGCGACGCCGGACCAGCGCTTCATAAACCGGTCAACCTCACTTTGCGGCATAGAGGCCTCCACGATCATGTTTTCATCCCGAACTTCGGTATCGATCTGAAAACTGACCCGGTGCAGCCATGCCAAAGCTTCCCCTTCGGCACAAGGCAGACGCAGGACGACACGAACTGACCCGGCGGAAAGCGCTTCATCGACCGCAATCAAAAGCGCAGGCAGCCCTTCCCCTGTTTGGGCGGAGACCATCAGCGCATCCGGTTGCTGCATCAAGCGCGCACGCTCATCAGCAGTCGCCGCATCGGCCTTATTGTAGACATCCAGAATGACGCGGCTTTCAGCATCAACACCTAAATCAGCCAGCACGGTTCTGACATCACTGGCTTGCTCGAACCGTTCTTCATTCGCGAGATCATGCACATGCAGAATGACGTCTGCGGCGGACACTTCTTCCAATGTCGCCCGGAAAGCTTCAACGAGCTCTGTTGGGAGTTCAGCGATAAAACCAACAGTGTCGGAGAATATGGAGGTCCTGCCAGACGGCATTTCAACGCCGCGCATAGTTGGATCCAACGTGGCAAAAAGCTGATCGGCGGAAAGTACGCCAGCGCCCGTCAATTTGTTGAACAGCGTGGATTTTCCGACGTTTGTATAGCCGACCAGCGCAACCGTTGGCGTGTCATTGCGCTTACGGCCACTGCGATGCTGCGCGCGCGTTCGGCGAACATCATCCAACTGCCGCTTGAT
>CAJXVF010000560.1 GCA_913060845.1 uncultured Alphaproteobacteria bacterium
CCTCTCTATCGTCGGCAGCGTCAGATGTGTATAAGAGACAGATCATGACCGCTGCATATTTCGGCATCCGGTGCACCAACCCGCCGTAGCGGGAGATTTCACGGGTATGCATCCTATCATAAACGACGCCGACGCAGAGGAAGAGCGCTGCGGACACAATGCCGTGGCTCAACATCTGGAAGACTGCGCCCTCAACGCCCTGAGCGTTGCCGGTGAAGATACCCAGCGTCACGTAGCCCATATGGGCTACGGATGAATATGCAATCAGCTTCTTCATATCCTCTTGGGCAAGCGCCACAAGGGATGTGTAGACGATGGCGATAATGCTGAGCGCATAGACCATGTCTGAGAAATAAGCGGACGCATCTGGGAACATAGGCAGCGAGAAGCGGAGGAAGCCGTAGCCGCCCATCTTCAACAGCACGCCAGCCAAAATCACAGACCCTGCTGTAGGCGCTTCAACGTGCGCATCCGGGAGCCAAGTGTGGACCGGCCACATCGGCATTTTGACTGAGAATGAGGCGAAGAACGCCAACCAGAGCCATATTTGCAGCTCTGGATCAAAGTCGAACAGCATTGCTTCTTCAATGGAGGAACCACCTACTTGCACGATCATCGCGATAATCGCGACCAGCATCAGCACCGAGCCGAGCAGTGTGTAGAGGAAGAACTTGAACGATGCGTAGATGCGCCGCGCGCCGCCCCATACGCCGATGATCAAGAACATCGGGATCAGCACGCCCTCAAAGAAGACGTAGAAGGCAATCATATCCAGCGCGCAGAACATGCCGACCATGAAGGTCTCTAGCGCCAGGAAAGCCGCCATATATTCGCTAACGCGCTTATCGACCGACGTCCATGAGGCGAGGATGCAGATCGGCGTCAGGAAGGTGGACAGCAGGATGAAGTAGATCGAAATCCCGTCAACGCCCAAGCGGAAGGCGATGTTGAATTCCGGGAACCACTCGTAGGTTTCCTTCATCTGGAAACCTGGGTTCGTTGGATCAAACTGTGCCCACACCAGAAGCGAGACAAGGAACACAAAGCTGGACGACCAAAGGGCAACCCAACGGGCGTTCGATGCTTTCTCGTCGCCACGGGCGAAGAGCATGATCATCAGCGCGCCGACAAGCGGGCCGAAGGTGATAAGCGTTAGAAGGGGCGCGCCGGACACTGGGCTCAAGCTCCCTGTTGGAAGATGCGCCAAGCAACCAGGGCGACGACCCCGATCAACATGGCGAATGCATAATGATAGACATAGCCTGATTGTAACTTGCTGGCTTTATCCGCTGCGCGCTTAGCCAGGGACGAAATCCCATCTGGCCCAAAGCGGTCAATGATGCCGACATCGCCGCGCTGCCAAAGCACCCGCGCCAATCGCTTAGCGGGCCGCACGAACAGCCAATCATAGGCCTCATCAAAGTACCACTTGTTGAAGAAGAATTTGTGCAGGCCTTCGAATGCCTCCGCCGTCTTCTTCGGCAAGCTTGTGTCCTTAATGTAGAATTTCCAAGCTAGGAAGATGCCGAACGCCGTTACTACGACTGGCAGAGCCTTCACCCAGAATGGCACATGATGCGCCTTATCTATGATGTTGTGGCCTTCGTTATCCGCCAGGATGAAGATTGAGTCACCCCAGAACTCCTGGAAATGATGGCCAACGAACGGCCCATACAAGGCAAGGCCTGAAACCACAGCACCAAACGCCAATACGTAGAGCGGCCAAAGCATAACAGGCGGCGATTCATGCACGTGCGCCATGACTTTCTCATCAGCGCGCGGCTGTCCGTGGAATGTCATGAACAGCAAGCGCCACGAATAGAATGCAGTCATACATGCGGCTGCTATCCCGAAGATAAACGCGAGCATTCCAGGCACAGATCCAGCGGCGTATGCGACCTCCAAGATCATGTCCTTGGAGTAGAAACCCGCGAAACCGACCACGGCAGGGATACCAACGCCCGCAAGCGCCAGACTGCCAATCCACATCAAAATATAGGTCTGCTTGATATGGCCACGGATGCCACCCATCTTCCGCATGTCCTGCTCGTCAGACATGGCGTGGATCACTGAACCAGCGCCAAGGAACAGGAGAGCTTTGAAGAATGCATGGGTCGTCAGATGGAACATGGCGGCGGGGTAAGCGGAAAGGCCAACCGCGAAGAACATGTAGCCGAGTTGCGAACAGGTGGAATACGCGATAACGCGCTTAATATCGAACTGTGTCAGGCCCACCGTCGCGGCAAAGAACGCCGTGAACGCGCCAATCATCGTAACAAAAGCCATTACGTTGGGCGCGTACTCAAAGATCGGTGAGAGACGGCAAACCATGAAGACGCCAGCCGTGACCATCGTAGCAGCGTGGATCAACGCGGAGACCGGTGTTGGGCCTTCCATCGCGTCCGGTAGCCAGGTGTGCAGACCCAGTTGGGCCGACTTCCCCATAGCGCCGATGAACAGCAGCAAGCAGAGAATTTCGAGCGCTGGCAGATCCAGGCCTAAGAATTGGAGGCGCGCTTCTGTGTGCTGTGGAACGGCGCTGAAGATTGAACCGAACGATACCG
>CAJXVF010000561.1 GCA_913060845.1 uncultured Alphaproteobacteria bacterium
CAGCCGTGCAGCCCGCATCGAACTGCGCTTTGGATATTTTTGGCTCCAGCGCGCCCAAAATCAGCAACGCCCAATCTCGGATCAATTCGCGATCTTCACTCGGCACGCCAAGCATGTCGCAGACGACCTCAACGGGCAGCTTGAACGAGAACTCTGAAACGATTTCCATTCCGCCTGCATCTGCAAGTTGGTCCAGATACCCCTTAATCAGCGCTGCGATACGCGGTTCAAGCGCTGCGAGCGCCTTTGGCGTGAAGGCGTGTTGGAATAACTTGCGGATACGCGTGTGGTCAGGTGCATCGCGAAAGACGAGGCTGGTCGTATGATGTTCATAAAGTGATGAACCGCCAAATTTTGGCTTAAAGTCGGCCCGCTTATCTGAACTCCACAGCTTCGGGTCGCGGTAAACGTCGACCATATCGGCGTAACGCGTCAATAAATAGCTGCCATCTGAATTCCGGTGCACCGGGCTATTTGCGCGGAGATCCGCGAAATACGCATAGGCATTCAGTACATAGTCTGTGGGCAGGTTCAGAAGATCGAATGCGGCCATGGAGATGTGCCTGCCTGTCTAGCGGTTCAGTGTTTCAACAACCACCTTGTCATTGCTGCCACGAGAATTGAAGCGTGGCCGAAATCAGTAGGCATCCAGACTTAGCAGCTATTTCAGCCGCACGATCCCTCGGCTAGGCTTATAGCGACGACAACGCTTACAAGCCTGGAAGACTGTTCGATGACCAATCCCGCTCAAGGCGCCTTAGGTGGCGTCACCGTGCTTGACCTTTCTACTGGTGAAGCAGGCGCGTTCGCCACGATGTTCTTATCCGATTGCGGCGCGCGCGTATTGCGTGCGACTGGCCCCGCCGCGCCGCTGCACCGGGATGGCGGCTTTGTTATCTGGGATCGGGGTAAGGAGGCGATCACGCTGGATGTGGACGCCAGTGACGCCGCCGCTGCAATCGCAAAGCTGGCCCCAGGAATTGATATCCTGATCGAAGATTTCGCCCCATCATCCCCGCGCCAAGGGCTTGTCGAGCGAGCAAAACTAGAAGCGCTTAATCCGCGGCTGATAGCCTGCTCCATCACTGGTTATGGCAAACAAGGGCCGCTGAAGGATGAACCGGCGCTGGATGATCTGGTCTTGGCGCGGTCTGGCGTAATGGGCGGGATGCCAGGGTTCCGCAAAGCGCCCGTTCATGTGATCCATCCATTGCCGAGTGTGGGGGCGGCTCTGTTTGCTGCCATCGGCGTTGCCTCCAGTCTGTTGGCTCGGGAAGAGACGGGGCGCGGTCGGTTTGTTGAGACGTCGATGCTTGCAGGCGCGCTCTTGTATCACCCGAAGGTCGTCGGCGAAGGCATTGCGCCGCATGAATTTCAAACACATCCATCTGGCAGCGCGCCGTTCTACAGCGTGTATGAATGCGGCGACGGTAACTACGTGCAGCTTGGCTGTGTGCACGAAGGTTTCATCGGCTCATGCGCAAGCTTAATGGGCATTTCAGACCTTGTCGCAGAACCAAGGTTCGATAAGGGCCGCGGCGGTCACACACCTAAAGATGTCCAGGAGATGCGGGACAAACTGACGGTCATTATGAAGACACGGAGCGCTGCTGAATGGGCTGCGGCCTTTGAAGATGCAGACGTGCCTTTTGCACCTGCGCGCTGGGCTGAGGAAAGCCTGGAGGATGAACAGGTCCTCCATAACGGCATGGTCCACAAGTCCCAGGATCCGAAGGTCGGTGAAGTGCTGCAGATGGGCGCGCCGATCCATTTCACGCAAACCCCGGCAGGCCCCAGAGGACCGAGAGCGGGTCATGCCACACCGCCGCCAGCGCTACCTGCTGCTGCAGAAGCATCACAAAGCACGGGCGAGCAATTGCCGCCGTTGGCTGGCATTCGCGTGCTGGAGATCACGAACCTCATCGCAGGTCCAACCAGTGGCCGGCTGCTGGCAGACCTAGGCGCAGAGGTAATCAAGCTGGAGCCGCCTGCGGGCGATATCTCCCGCCCAATTGGTCGGACATATTTCTATAACGTCAACTTCAACAAACGATCGGTCTGCTTTGACGCCAAGAAGCCGGGCGCTAAGGAAGCCATCCAGGCCATCGCTAAGACCTGTGATGCGCTGCTGGCCAATATGCGGCCCGGCGCGTCTGAGCGCATGGGAATCACGCCCGAGCTCAATCCAAGCCTGATTGAAACGCACCTGACAGGCTACGGTTGGACTGGTCCGTATTCAAAGCGCCCTGGCATCGACCCATTGGCACAGGCGCTGATGGGCCTGCAGCGTGCGCAGGGTGGGCCGGACAACCCGCCATCCTTCCCGGCCCAGCTTGCACCAACGGATTACACAACGGGTGCCATGGGGGCGCTTGGGCTGATCCTGGCGCTATATCAGCGGAAGAAGCATGGCGTCGTGCAGCGGGTTGAGAGCAATCTTCTGAACGGCGGTGTCGTGCTAAGCTCCGCGTGGTTCAGCCGGTATGCCGGAAAGCCGGAACGCCCCTTGGCGGCTGTCTCTTATACACATCTCCGAGCCCACGAGACCTCTCTACATCT
>CAJXVF010000562.1 GCA_913060845.1 uncultured Alphaproteobacteria bacterium
CAGCGTCAGATGTGTATAAGAGACAGTTCCAGTTCCTTGAACAACGGCTGCGAGTACATAGCAATCTTAGAAAGCGTTGCGGAGCCGATATTGGAGCGCACCAATCCTGCCGCATGCCATGTGGTTCCGGACGCAAGCTGCTTGCGTTCCAGCAGCACGACATCTTTCCAGCCTTGCTTCGCCAGGTGATAGGCCGTACTCAGGCCCGCGATCCCGCCGCCGACGATAACTGCGCTTGCTTCACTGGGCAGTGGTTTCTTCATGGCAGTATCCTCAAGACATTGATTGCGGAACGGTTTCGCGGTCCATAAACTCCCGCCCGTTCCAGCTCCAGTAAGGCGTATCATGAACTTAAAAGATCACATCCGCGCAATACCTGGTTTTCCGAAACCTGGCATTCTCTTCTACGACATCTCGACGCTCCTATCCCATGCCGAAGCTTGGGCGACGGCTGTTGAGCAGTTGGCGGAGATTGTTGGCCCTTGGAAACCGACCAAATTGGCAGGCATTGAATCACGCGGATTCTTGACGGCAGCACCCTTGGCATTGGAACTTGGCCTTGGCTTCGTGATGATCCGTAAGCAAGGCAAACTGCCGGGCGCAGTCGTATCCCATGAATACGCACTGGAATACGGTTCTGACATTATCGAAATTCAGGCGGATGCCATCAAGCCTGGAGACCGCGTTGTCATTCTGGATGACTTGCTGGCGACTGGCGGCACCTTAGCGGCGTCCGTTGATCTGCTGCAGGACGTTGGTGCAGAGGTTGCGGGCGCTGCCTGCATCATCGAGCTCAGCTTTTTGGATGGTCGCAGCAAAGTCGATATCCCCGTAGAATCGCTTATCCAATACGAATCTTAGGGTTTATCGACCGCGCTAGTCGCTCATCCTGGCGATTTGATCCAGTACAGGAAGAATGTATTCCCGGAACCGCTCGGGGTGCTCGCTCATGGGAAAGTGGCCCATTTCGCGCATGATGATAGCTTCCGCGCCGGGGATGGTTTTGGCGGTTCGTTCGGTATCTGCGGGCGTGCAGGAATAATCATACTCGCCAGTCATCAGGAATACTTTGCAGGCGCTTGGATCCACGGCTGCGCCATCGGCCTCGAATTGGCTGTCGGTGCGGAAGAAGTGCATGTCGCCTTTGAATACGTCCGATCCGCTCTGGTGATAGTGCCAAAGCGTTTCGTTGCGGAATTCAGCTGGGCTATGGGGTGAGGCTAGGCCGGACACGAGCGCTGCGCAGAAGTCGCCTCGCGCGAATACGTCATTATCCAGCCAGGAATTGTCCCACCAGGGGGAGGGGCGGTTTGATCCCTCAAGGCCAATAGCGGCGCGGAACTTCTGCCCATGTTCCCGCGCGAGGCGGACAACCAAGCGACCGCCCATGGAGCAGCCCATGACGACCGGCCGGTCCAATTCAAGCGCATCTGCAAAGGCGATTGTGGCCGCAGCGTAGAAATCCGCCGTCAGCTTGTATTCCATATCCTGCCAACCAACGGGCGGATTGGACTTGCCATGCCATGGCAGATCAAACGCGATCACGCGGTAGCGGTTTGTGATGGCTTCATCGCTCATCAGATGGCGGAACTGGCTGGAATGGGCACCGGCGGTGTGAAGGCAGATAAGCGGGGTGCCTTCGCCTGCTTCCTCAAAGTAGATCCGGTAGGTCTCGCCCATGATATCGATATGGGCGTAACGGCCGGTGATCGGTTCGATTGCGACAGGCATCACGCGTCCTTCCGCAAAAGCGCCAGAATGTCTTTGAAGAAGCGGAGATGCTCTAGGAACACCGCGCTATCGCCTTCAAGCTGGGCGTGGCCATAGCTGGTCATGGCGAACACGTCATTGAAGCCGGGGGCGGGTTTTGGCTTACAGAATTCAGTCCAAGATGCGGCAGGCGCTGTGATTGAAAAGCTGTAGGGCCGCATTTTGAACGGGCCTTCCAGCACTTCAGCCACAAGGCCCTTTCGG
Organism: uncultured Alphaproteobacteria bacterium; assembly: GCA_913060845.1. GTDB lineage: Bacteria > Pseudomonadota > Alphaproteobacteria > Bin95 > Bin95 > VMCJ01. Next base: position 1,975 of record CAJXVF010000562.1, read on the forward strand.
ATGACAATATGATGCCGCGCATCATCAATGCCGATTACAAATTCCGCCGTGCAGTTCCGCCCAAGCCTTTGCAGATTGGGATTTCTGCGCGCTTTTACGACCAATCCAGCAAGCATCGCTTACAGCATCCGTTCTTCCGGGCGAACGAGGTGCTGTGGCGTCTCGCCTGTTAGCGCCAATACGATATTCGCGATTGCCCGGCGAACGGCGACGGCCCGCCATACCCCAACGCTGGCGGAATTATGCGGTGATCCGATCACATTTGGCAGGTCCAGGAATGGATGGCCCATCTCAAACTTGCCGTGGCGCACGGGCTCGACCCACCAGGCGTCAATGCAGGCGGTGAAGTCTGGATTGGCTTGGAGATGCGCGTAGAGGTCATCTTCGTCGATGATTTCACCTCGGGCCAGGTTCACTAGGATCGCGTCCGGCTTTATCTGGGACAGGCGTTCGGCATTGAACAGCTTCTCGGTCCATTGGGAGAGCGGCAGGCTGAGCACGACAACGTCTGATGCGGCAAGGAATTCTTCCAATTGATCGGGCGTGCCAATCCAATCAACATCTTCGTCAGTGGCACCACTG
>CAJXVF010000563.1 GCA_913060845.1 uncultured Alphaproteobacteria bacterium
CAACTTCTTTAAGGCTGCTGGATATGTTGCAGATTAAATGGACGGCGCTCTAGCCTATTTGGCAACATTGTTAGCAATGGCTTGAAGTACCGAGACGCTGACCGGGCACCCATTGTAAAGGTTATCTCGACTGAGGTGGATGGCGCTTATGAGATCACGGTCTCTGACAACGGTGTTGGCTTTGATAACCGGCAGCGCGATAAGATTTTTGAACCGTTTGCTCGGCTGCATAAGCGTAGTGACTTTGACGGATCTGGTATCGGTTTGGCGATTTGCAGATCAGTATGTGATAGGCATGGCTGGTCAATGCGTGCGATCAGCGAAATTGGTTCTGGGTCTGCGTTCACTGTTCGAATTCCGATTCCAGCTGAATCTGGGAAAGAATTGTAGGGGCATCCATAATTATGCATCTATATGATGCATGTGTATTATGGTTGTTTTGTAAGCGCGCGAACACCAAGGCTGAGATTAAGGAGACTGATTGATCATGTCGCTAGTTGCCCGATCAAAACGCTACAGTGTCCTGTTGGCGGATGATGACGAGGAAGATGCATTCACTGTTTGGCGCGGCTTCATGAAATCAGATATCGATTTTGACTTCACTCATTTGTCAGATGGGGAAGAGCTTCTGACATATTTAGATGGGCTTGAGAGCCGCAAAGAGGATGCCAGCCATTCTGCAGAATCTGATGAGGTCATTGATGGACTATCGCAGCCAGATTTGATCCTGCTTGATATCAACATGCCACGTATGAACGGATTTGAAGTGCTGGACGGTATGCGGAGCAGTCCAAACTTGGCTGTTATTCCGGTTATTATTTTGACGTCATCAAACAATGACGCTGATGTTTCGATTTGTTATAGCCTCGGCGCACGCTCATATTTTGTGAAGCCACTGACATTGTCTGAAATGGCAGCATTTGTTGAATCGATTGCGAATTATTGGTTCCGCTCCTGCAGGTTGCCGACGAAAACCATGTAAAGGCTGGCTACTGGACTTGGGCTGCTTCAGGCCGCTCAGCCCGCCATGCGGCAAGGCTATGGGCTGCTAGAGCCGCAACAATCAAGCCACCGCCAAGCAGTGTCGCTTCAGTTGGGGCTTCTTCCAGCGCCAACCAAACCCAGAGTGGCCCAAGGGCTGTTTCCAGCAACATCAGCAGCCCGACTTCTGCCGCGGGCAAACGCCGTGGCCCTAGCGTTATCAGTGTGAATGCGATGGGTAGAATAAACACGCCGACGGCGATCAGCACTGGCCAGTCGCCATCTGCTGGCTGCAGCGTATCAGCCATGCAGCCGCAAACGATGGCCGACAGGATGGATGATAGCCCAAGCGCCGGCGTCATATCGCAATCCCGCCGAATCCGGCCAATTGTAAAGAAGCCCGCGATTGAGATGGCAGCGATCAACGCGCCCACATTGCCCGCCGATGTTCCGCCCGAAAATCCAGCGTCTAAGATGATCGCGATACCAGCAGCGATCGCTAACGCTGCGATCCACGTGCGGAGCGGCGGTCGTTCACCAAGGAAAGCGGCAAAGATCGCAGCGAAGACCGGAGCCGTCGCCAGAATTGTGAGTGTTTCGGCGACTGTGCTGTGGGTCAGCGCGTAGACGAAGCCCAAATTACTAATCGCCATGCAGATCGCCGCCGGGGCTAGGGCCCAACCAATCGCCCGAATGTCGCCGATGAGCCTTCTGCGCCGAATGACCATGAGCCCGCCCATGATCGTCAGGCCCATTAGGAGAAGACGCCAGAAAGCAGCCGTCCAAAGGTCGGATTCGAGCAAGCGGAATAGCAGGGCATCAGGCGAAAGGACGACCGCGCCAAGGCCTGTGAGCAGGACACCCATCCAATAGATGCGCTTATCGGTCATCGCTTGCGGCTTTCGATTAGGAATCCGACAGCCGAAACGGCAGCCAAGATAGCGACAAAGAAAAACCCAGCCTCATATCCACCAGTCGTTGCCGCTAAAAGTGCGAACGCGGCAGGACCGATGATCGCGCCGGACAGTGTTAGCGCCATTGCACCGGATGTGGCTAGGGATACGCTGTCCTTGGGCGCCGCTGTCGCCACCGTCGCCAGATAAACGCCGTTCCAACTGGCGGCTGATGCGCCAAACAAAATGGCGATGGCGGTGGCTCCTGCAATCCCGAAGCTAGGGTCTAGCAATGCCGCAGCACAGGCGGCGGCGATGATGAACCCGCCAATAATCGCCATGGTCTGTGCAGCGCCAATTTTGTCCGCACACCAGCCCCAGCCGACACGGGCGAACATGCTTGCAATCAGGGCAAAGGCCAGCGTGCGGCCCGCCGCCTGTGGGTCAATTGCCATGCTCTCGACCAGCACCGTGACATAGCCTGCAGTGAAGCAGAACTGCGCTGCTGAATACGCCATACTCAGTAGGCAGAGCCGCAAGATTGCAGGCGTGCGAATGACGAAGATCAGAGGCGCAAGGAGGCTGGACTTTGCGACGGCGCGCCCCTGCCGGTCATCATCCATATCGCGCCGCCACGGCTGGAACGCGAGCGCCATGATGAGGGCGACTGCCGCTAGCCC
>CAJXVF010000564.1 GCA_913060845.1 uncultured Alphaproteobacteria bacterium
CAATCCTCCTCTAAATCGAACCTAAAATAGTCCCAAATCATTTGATGACGGACATTTACAACAGCACAGACCGGCGACCGGCCAGTGTCTGGTTTCTCAAAGGCAAAGGAACGCTTGTCGGCCCGAATGGAGGAGATCGCGGGTGCGCCCATCTCACCATGGCGGTTGCATGATCTGCGTCGCACCGCAGGCACAGGCATGGCCTCAGTCGGTGTGCCAGTCTCGACGATTAGCCGGGTGCTGAACCATGCCGAAGGCGGGGTTACCAAAATCTATAATCGGTTCAGCTATGCGGATGAGAAGCGGGAGGCGCTTAGGGTCTGGGCCGAACGGTTGGATGAAATCCTTGGGCGGGACTGATCCGCTGAACGCTTTCACAAGGCTTTGGACTGGCGGTCTCCAGCCCCTGAAGTGGTCCTGCCCCTAGAGCAAAGGCCGTCCATGCACTACCATGACACCTGGACAACTCAGTGGGGGCAGACCACTAATTGCCTGTACCTACAGCCCAGTTTTCCTTCCTCAGAATAGGAGCTTCCCATGTTCAATCACGTGATGGTTGGAGCTAACGACATTGACGTTTCCAAGCGCTTTTACGACGCCATACTGGGAGCACTCGGTATTGCCGCTGGAATTAAAGACTCGGACGTTCGATGCCGATATCAAGGAAACGGCGGGGTGTTCATGATTAAGGTACCGATCAACGGTGAGTCCGCCACCAACGGAAATGGAAGCACTATCGGTTTCGCAACATTAGACTCAGCGGCCGTTGATGCTTGGCATGCATCCGGAATTGCCAACGGCGGCACCACTTGTGAAGACCCTCCCGGAAGGCGTTCTAGCGGCGTTTATCTAGCCTATCTCCGTGACCCTGCGGGCAACAAAGTATGCGCGGCCCACCGGAGCCGTTAAGCGGCACACATATAAAGGCAGGGCAAGCTATTAACATCGGGGCCCAGCGTTTCTCGCACTGGTAACGAATGGCAACAATCAGAAATCCAGCTGCGATACTCAGGCGTTGGATAAACGGCAACTTTGGGTCGGGAATGATGGTCCAGCGCCCCGAGTTTTGAGCCGATACGGTGGGCACAGCAGATAACAGCATAGAGCCCTCAGTATCAGGGCTCTCAAAAATAAGCCCCAAGACAGAAAAATATTACGAAATTACCTGTCGTTGCCTTAGGCTCAAGAGAGTTAAGTCAAATATGCCGCGGAGTAATGGGCAGTGCGCGCATGTGGCCCGCCCGTTCCGCAGTTTGAAAATATGGGAGCTTTCAATGTTGGATGATCTTACCGGCGTCATTGCGCCATTTACCACCCCTTTCAACGATAATGATGGTGTCGAGTTGGGCGCGATCTCAGCTCAGGTGGAATGGTTATTATCTAATGGCGTTCATGGGCTGGCGGCCGGTGGATCGACCGGTGAAGGCCATGTGCTGTCGCGCGAGGAGCACCGCGATATTCTGGCGGAAGCTGTGCGAGCAGTGGCGGGGCGGGTGCCAGTGGTCGCGGGAATCATCTCAAATTCCACGGCAGAGACCGCAGCACGTGGCCAGCAGGTAGCCGACCTTGGGGTCATTGCCTTGCAAGTAACTCCTCCCGCTTATCTCTTTCGGCCTGATGATGACGCGATGGTCGATCACTTCCGACGCATTCATGGTGAGAGCGGCCTCCCGATCCTGATCTACAACGTCGTGGGGCATTGCTACCTATCACCTGATTTGTTGCTACGCATTATGAAAGAAGTCCCAGGCGTGGCGGGCGTCAAGCAATCAGCAGGCGACATGAAATTGTTTGCGGATCTGCAAAGGCGCGCAGAGCCACAGAATCAGATCTACGCAGCAGTCGATGCATTGCTGTATTTTGCCTATGTTCTAGGCGCACCTGGCTCTATTGCAGCGATTCTAACTGCTGCTCCCGGACCATCGGTGCGGTTGTGGGATGCAGTGAAGATTGGCGATCACGCGACTGCACTCGATTTGCACGAGCGATTGATGCCGCTATGGGACGCAATTGGGCAAGACAATATGCCGTCACTTTGTAAATTTGCTCAGGAGCTACAGGGCGTGCCTGCGGGTGTTGCGCGGCGGCCCACTTCTCCCGCGCGCGAGCCTCAAAAGATGGCGGTCAGGGCCGCCTTGGCAGGGCTGGGTCTCATCGACCCCACGATGGTCGATAGATAACCGTAGCTGATTTGACTTAGGTGCTGTCATGTGTGGACGGGGCATTGACACGTTAACTCGATAGGACCGGGGCGATGGCAGTCGTGCCGGCGATCAGGCCGGCGCAGCGCATTCCCAGGCGGCCAAACTTCAGAAACCACCGTCGAATGGTCTCGTTCGACGCATCGACGCCACGCTCGGCGAGCATCTCCTCGACATCGCGAAACGACAGCGTGAAGCGGGCATAGAGCCAGGCGGCGTTCATAATCACCGACGGCGGAAAGCGATGGCGCTTGAATGAGATTGGCTGAATCGTCCAATCCTACCGCCCGAGCCGCCTAGAGCGGATTTGGATCATTCCGGTTCATAGCCGCATGCAGTGAAGAAGCTT
>CAJXVF010000565.1 GCA_913060845.1 uncultured Alphaproteobacteria bacterium
TACGAGATGTAGAGAGGTCTCGTGGGCTCGGAGATGTGTATAAGAGACAGTTGACGTCCCGCTCGGCCAGACCATCGAAGCGCTTCACAATCGGCTTTGGGCCAATTCCGCCAAGGCCCAGCGTCACGCCGTCTTGGTCCGCGACGGCAGCGACCGCCACAATTGCGAAATCACCGTGCCGCTCCGCCATTTCTGTGAAGGCCACGCCAGACCCTGGCTTTGGCGCATCGAATTTGACCGCCAGCAGCATCTCGTCTGGTTCCAGGGCCGTCTCAAACATGCCTTTGAAGAAATCACCCGCCGGAATGCCGCGCTGGCCGCGCTTCGATTGTGCGATCAATGTGCCGCCTACTGTCGCCAGCAAAAGCGGCAGTTCCGCCGCAGGGTCCGCATTAGCAAGGCTGCCGCAGATAGTGCCGCGGCTTCGCGTTTGCACATGGCCGATCCAGGGCATGGCTTCATGCAGCAGCGGTTGTGCCCGCGGCAATTCAAGCCGTCCCATGAAGCGAGCCTGGGTGACGCAGGCCGCCGCCATGGCACCATCATCGGTGAATTCGATCCGGTCCAGGTCTTTCAAACCCATGATGTCGATCAGGACTTCAGGGGCTGCAAGCCGCATGTTCAGCATTGGCCCAAGCGATTGTCCGCCAGCGATAATGCGCGCGTCCTCGCCATATTGCTCGAGCGCATCGAGCGCTTCAGCAAGGCTTTCGGCGCGGATATAGCTAAATGCCGCCGGTTTCATAGTCGCCGCGCCTCAATGATCGCCGCCAGCTTTGCGGGGCGCAGCGGCAGGTCGATCTGCTCCAACCCCAGCGCGTCAGCGACAGCGTTCGCGAGGCATACGGGCGCGCTCATGGTCGTGCCTTCGCCGATGCCTTTAGCGCCAAGGGGCGTTACCGGGGATGCCGTTTGGCGGTGGACGATCTGCACGCTCGGCGTCTCGCAAGCCGTTGGCATGGGATAATCCGCGAGGCTGGCAGAGAGGAATCCACCGTCTGCATCGTAAGCCAGTTCTTCCATCAGCGCTGCGCCCAAACCGTGAGCGAATCCGCCTTGAGATTGCCCATCGGCCATGGCCGGATGCAGCAAGCGCCCCGCATCATGGGCAGAAATATACCGGTCGATCTTGACCTGCCCCGTAGCACGATCAATCTCGACGCCACAGAAATCAAAGATGAACCCGTAAGCGGCGGAGCCATTGATGCGGTCCTCATCATCCGGCGGCTGCAGCACATCGGGCGACCAGAATTCCGTAACGCTGAGCGCTTGCGGCAGGTCTGGCGGGAGGGTGGATGCAGCCCAGTGGCCTTCGCCTGCCAGGCGCTTGAAATCAATGCCGATATTGGTGTTTTCGCGGTGGATGATTTTACCATCACGGAAATCCAGCATCTCTGCCGGGCAATCGAACTTCGCAGCAGCAACCCTGGCAAGTCGCGTCCGCAATTCGCCCGCCGCCCGCCATGCCGCACCAGCGACAGCGCCTGCAAACCGGCAGGAATAATTGCCAGAAGCGATGGACCACGGGTCCCGGCCCGTATCCAGTTCCGCATTCACGCGTACAACATCTGGCGCGATGCCAAGCGCATCCGCCACCACCTGGCCAATAACGGTACGATGCCCCTGCCCTTGCGGTGTCGAGGAAATCGACACATTGACGCCACCCAGCGGATCAACCGCTACCGTTGCAGTTGCCTGCGCACCGCCCTTGGGGCCAGCGCGCTCACGCTCCTGCGCTGAGAGAACCGTGGTGATATAGCCCATATTCGAAATTGTCGGCTCGACGCAGGCTGCATAGCCGATACCGTAAAGTTTGCCTGCCCGGCGCGCCCGTTGCCGCGCATCCTCCAAGTCAGCGAAATTGCCTTCCAGCAACGCTTGTTCAACGAGCGCGCCGTAATCGCCTGAATCCAGAACACCGCCTGATGGCGTCGTGAAGGGCATGCTGCTGGGGCGGACGAGGTTACGGCGGATAATCCCCAATGGATCACGCCCGACAACGCTCCCGATCTTCCGCATCAATTGCTCAAGCGGGAAATATACTTGCGGCCCGCCGAAGCCACGATTCAGACCCGTCGGCGTTTTATTGGTGACGACAACGCGGTTTCTGATCGCTAAATTCGGGATGTCATAGGCACCCGTCATGCAGGTGTGCATTCGGTAGAGCGTCGCGGGCTCTGGCGCTTTCAGATATGCGCCCACATCCTCCACCTGATCCCAACGGAGTGCTGTCACCCGGCCATCTGCCATAACGGCTGCTTCCAAGGTGGAGACGCGGTTGGTGGCGCTACCAGCAGCAGTCAAATGCTCCATCCGGTCTTCGATCCACTTGACCGGGCGCCGCGCAATCCGGGCCGCAACAGCCATCAGCACGGCATAGGGTGCGACACCCTGCTTCACGCCAAAACTACCGCCCGAATCCGGCGGGGTGCGAATACGCAAGCGCGAGGACGGCACTTGCAGAGCCATCGCCATAACCGGCTGGATGGCGAACGGGCTGTCTCTTATACACATCTGACGCTGCCGACGAATAGAGAGGTGTAGAT
>CAJXVF010000566.1 GCA_913060845.1 uncultured Alphaproteobacteria bacterium
CCTCTCTATTCGTCGGCAGCGTCAGATGTGTATAAGAGACAGGCTATGGACAGTGTTAAGTGGCGCATTCTTGTATCCTCCCTAGTTTTTTATTGTCTGACGCTAGTTTATATGGCTGAAGAGCGCCAATTTTGTGGCGACGGTTGCATTCCTGCCTAAAAAATCTTCGGTTCCGGCGTTGCAGCCCCGGCGTGGAGGAAGTCGAAATCACACCCTTGGTCGGCCTGGGTCACATGCTGCATGAAGAGCGCGCCATATCCGCGGGCATAGGGATTTTCAGGCGGCGTCCAGGATTCTTTGCGCTTGGCTAGGGTCGCTTCATCCACATGCAGTTCAAGTTTCCTGCCTGCAACATCCAGCGTGATTTCATCGCCGGATCGTACAAACGCCAGCGGTCCACCGACTGCGGCTTCAGGTGTGACATGCAGCACGCAGGCCCCATAGCTGGTACCGCTCATTCGGCAGTCCGAAATGCGCAGCATGTCCCTCACGCCTTGCTTTAGGAGCTTCTGAGGGATCGGTAATTGCCCCCATTCCGGCATGCCTGGCGCGCCTTTGGGGCCAGCGTTCTTCAGCACCAGAACGCTATCGGCGGTCACATCCAGATCAGGATCATCAATGCGGGCATACATATCGTCCACGTTTTCAAACACGACCGCTATGCCGGTGTGCTGCAGTAGCCGTTCTTCTGCCGCCGTTGGTTTTATGATCGCGCCGGTGGGGGCGAGATTGCCGGAAAGTGCAGCCGTTCCGCCGGTTGGCGACAGCGGTTTGTCGCGGCTGAAAATAACCTCATCATTGTAGACTTCCGCCGTCTCAATGTTCGCACCAAGCGTGCGTCCGTTACAGACAATCCGGTCCAGATTCAGGAGATCATCGATCTGCTTCAGCAGTGCGCGGAGGCCGCCTGCATAATAGAAATCCTCCATTAGATAGATGCCTGACGGCTTCAGATTCAGTAGGGTCGGTGTTTTCTTGGAGATTTCATCGAAACGCGCCAAGTCCAGTTTGATACCAGCGCGACCAGCCATGGCTGTCAGGTGGATAATAGCGTTGGTGGAGCCGCCAAGTGCCATATCCGCTGTAATCGCATCATCGAACGCAGCTTCTGACAGAATGTCGGAGGGCTTCATATCCTCCCACACCATATCAACGATCCTGCGCCCAGATCGGCTCGCCATCATCTGATGGGTGGAATCCACGGCGGGAATAGAGGATGCGCCCGGCAGCGAGAATCCAAGCACTTCCGCAATCGACGTCATGGTCGAGGCCGTGCCCATTGTCATACACGTGCCGGCGGAGCGGGCCATACCTTCTTCCAGCTCGCCCCATTGCTCGTCCGTCACGTTGCCCGCGCGGCGTTCCGCCCAGTATTTGAATGCGTCGGTACCGGAACCAAGCGTTTTCCCGCGCCAATTCCCGCGCAGCATTGGGCCGGCAGGAACGTAGATCGCAGGCAGATCCATGGAGATGGCGCCCATCAGCAAGGCCGGTGTGGTCTTGTCGCAACCGCCCATCAATACGACGCCGTCGATGGGTTGGGAGCGCAGCAGCTCCTCCGTCTCCATCGCCAGGAAATTTCGGTACATCATGGAGGTCGGCTTGGTCATCTGCTCGCCGACGGACATGGCGGGCATTTCCATTGGGTAGCCGCCAGCCTGCCACACGCCGCGTTTCACTTCTTCGGCCCGCTGGCGCATATGGCTGTGGCAGGTATTGCTGTCAGCCCAGGTATTGATGATGCCGATAACAGGCTTGCCCGCAAAATCTTCCCGCGCGATGCCCATTTCCATGGTCCGGCTGCGATGCCCGAAGGCGCGCATCGTATCAACGCCAAACCAACGATGGCTGCGAAGGTCTTCAGGCTTTTTCTTGGTCATGGGTCAGGCTATCCGGCTGCGGGTTTCAGTGTCGCCGGATAGCATGCCGTTAGATCATACGCGTGTCATGCGGCTGCTTACCGCTTGATCAGCACAATCGCTTCGATCTCAACAGTAATACTGCGGGGCAGGCTGCCCATGCCGACAGCGGAGCGGGCTGGACGGCCAGCTTCGCCAAACACATCCACGAAAAGGTCGGTGCAGCCATCAATGACTTTGGGGTGTTCCATGAAGTCCGGGACGGCGTTGACCATGCCGAAGACTTTTAGGACACCTGCCACGCGGTCCAAGTCACCATCCAGAGCATGCTGCATGATGGAAAGCAGGTTGAGACCACAGAGGCGCGCGTGCCCGGCTGCATCCGCAACGCTGACATCGCCGCCAACCTTGCCAGTTTCTATGCGCCCATCATTGTGGCGTGGCCCGACGCCGGAGGTATAGAGCGTATCCCCACCAATCCGGAAAGAGCCGTAATTGCCGATGGGTGCGGGCAGTGGCGGCAGGTCTAGGTTCAAGGCTTTTAGGCGTGCGCTGGCGCTGGACATTGGGTGTCTCCTGTTCAAACAGCTGTGGGGCGAAGCTTGGCGAGGCCATGGGCGCTGGCTTCGACAACGCCGCGTTCTGTGATGAGGCCTGTGACTGTCTCTTATACACATCTCCGAG
>CAJXVF010000567.1 GCA_913060845.1 uncultured Alphaproteobacteria bacterium
CTTAAGAGCATGAAGGGGAATTTCTGCCAGGAGCATACTTTTTGGAACAAGCGACCAACAGATCTATTTAGCGGCGAACTTTATGTTGAAGTTGAATGGTCTGTTTTGGACACGTTGTCCAAGGAAGTCGTCCTCACCAAAACCTTCAATGGATATTCGAAAATACCTAAACCGCGGCGAGACGGCATCACCCGAACCTTCGAGCAGGCGTTTGCGGACACAGTTGAAAAACTCGCGACAGACCCTCAAATGGTTGCCCTGGCGGGAAGCAGAGACTCAAATATCAGCCAGAACGACGCACAGGCCGGAGACGACATATCAGCCAAACCCGCCGGTGTGATCAGGATAGCGTCCGGCCCCCGCGCGCGGAGTTTTGCCTCCGCTAACGTCAGACAAAACGTCGTAACCGTCAGGATCGGCCGGTGTCATGGATCAGGGTTCTTCGTTGGGCGCGACGGCTACGTCCTAACGAACAGTCATGTAGTCGGCAGCGCGCGCCGCGTACAACTAATTATGAGCGATGGATCAGAACGACCTGCTAGGGTCTTAAACACCGATAAACAGCGGGATGTCGCTCTTCTCAAAGCTGAGATCAATCGGCCCACAGCACTGGCGATTGATCCCGGTTTCCCAAAGGTCGCCGAAACTGTTTACGCGATTGGGTCCCCCGCGCTAGAGGGCATGTCTTCAACAGTGACCAAGGGTATCGTCAGCGCAAAGCGCGTTTTACGCAAAGGTGGGCCAACGTTAATTAAGTCAGACGCAGCAATTTCCCCAGGCAATAGCGGGGGACCGTTACTAAATGACAAGGGTGCCGTGATTGGAATTGCCGTATCTAAGCTGCGTGATCCAAGCGCCCGAAGCATCAATTTCTTCATTCCAATTGCAGGTGCAATGGAATCAGTAGGGGTCAAACTGGCTGCAGGCACCTAAGAAATATATATTCAGGCGGCAGCGACTGTCGACACTGCGGCGCAGAATTCATTGATATCGACGGGCTTCTGCAAGGTGATCACTGCACCCAGTGCGCCCGCGACGGGTAGGAATGATTCCTTCAGCATGCTGCCGCCGCCCGATACCGCTATAATTTTTGCGGTCGGGTTGTGAGACTGGATTTCCATAATGGTCTCCAGTCCGTCTTTATCCGGCATCATGATATCTGTGACGATGACATCAAGCTTGCGCGCTCTGGCGATTTTAACACCGACAACGCCGGACTCCGCCTGAATGATCTCATGGCCTTCTTCCTCCAACACCTCTGTCCAGAGCGTGCGGATTTCTTCGTTGTCGTCGATGATCAGAATAGCAGGCAAGGGCTGTTCTCCATGAACGAAGCACGGCGGTTCGCCATATTAATAGCTGCCACGACGCTAATATTCCCTAAAGCGATTGCCGAACAGCGGGAATTCTGGCGATTTTTTTAAGGTAGCAGTGCGCTTGCGTCGCAAGGGAATTGTTTCGCAGTGCAGCATTATTGGTTTATGAATAATTTAACGCGCATTTTGAATACATGTTGGATGCTCTTTTTGTGACCAAACCTACCCTCGCCGCAATTGCAGGCCGGATTTCGCTCGCCTCTGGTGCCGCATCGGACGGTGCTGGGTTCACGGCTGGGCGCATCAAAACCGAAGTTCTGTCCGGGCTAACCGTCGCCTTGGCGCTGGTGCCAGAGGCTGTCGCCTTCTCATTCGTGGCGGGCGTACACCCGCTAGTTGGGCTTTATGCAGCCTTCATCGTTGGCCTGATCACTGCACTGATCGGCGGCAGACCCGGCATGATCTCGGGTGCGACCGGCGCGCTTGCCGTCGTGATGGTGGCGTTGGTGGCGGACCATGGCGTCCAGTATCTCTTGGCGACCGTTGTACTGATGGGCATTCTGCAATTGCTGGCAGGCGTGTTCCGCCTTGGTAAATTCATCCGGCTTGTGCCGCACCCCGTCATGCTGGGCTTTGTGAATGGGCTCGCGATCGTCATTTTCATGGCGCAGCTCACCCAGTTCCAAATCCCTGCAGGTGACGCAGGCGGCGAGGCGCAATGGATGACGGGCCTGCCGCTCGTCATCATGCTCGGCCTTGTCGCCCTCACCATGGCGATCATCTGGGGCATGCCCAAGCTAACCAATGCGATTCCAGCCCCCCTCGCCGGGATCGCTATTGTTGCTGGCATCGTCATCGCTTTCGGGATTGATGTGCCCCGCGTTGGCGACCTTGCCTCGATCAAGGGCGGACTGCCGGAATTCGGTATCCCAACCGTGCCGCTCACACTTGAAACCCTGAAAATTATCTTCCCTTACGCGCTGATCCTGGCCGCAATTGGCCTGATTGAAAGCCTGCTGACGCTAAACTTGGTTGGTGAAATCACAGAAAAGCGTGGCGGTGCCTCCCAGGAATGCATCGCCCAGGGTGTTGCAAATACCGTGACCGGGTTCTTCGGCGGCATGGGCGGTTGCGCCATGATCGGCCAGTCGATGATCAATGTGAAATCCGGAGGCCGCACCCGGTTGTCCGGAATCGCCGCGGCGCTGTTTCTGCTGGCCTTCATTC
>CAJXVF010000568.1 GCA_913060845.1 uncultured Alphaproteobacteria bacterium
ATGTAGAGAGGTCTCGTGGGCTCGGAGATGTGTATAAGAGACAGACCATATTCTGCGCGCGCCGGATTGCAAAGTGTAGCATGGCAAAGGCTTGGAGAATCACCTGGAACACGGTAACCGTGACGGGTGCTTTGCCGCATTCCTCTAACCGTTAGACGCATGATGCCCACTCATCCCGCCTGAAGGAGCCTTACCATGGCCGATCCCCGTGACCACCTTTGCCTTGCCCTCGACACTGCAGACGCTGATAGCGCCCGCGCAATGGCTGAAACCGTTGGCGACGCTGTTATGTGGCATAAAGTCGGCTCCGCCCTAGCGCTACAGGGCGGCGAAGCGCTGGTTCGAGACCTAAAGGCTGCGGGCAAAAAGGTCTTCCTGGACTACAAATTCCATGACATCGACCAGACCGTAGCCAATGCCGTATCAGGCGCGCTACGAGCGGGCGCTGATTTGGTGACCGTGCATGCCGTGGCGCCGGTTGTTCGCGCGGCTGCATCTGTAAAGGCAGGCTCCGGTATGAAGGTCGTCGGCGTCACGGTGCTGACGTCGCTGGATGCGGAGGATTTGGAAGCGGAAGGCTGGCGGGATGGCGTGCCAGCCCTGGTCCGTGCCCGTGCGCAGACGGCGATTGCAGCAGGTGCGGATGGCGTCGTCGCCTCGGCGCAGGAAGCCAAAATGCTCAGAGAACTACTGGCACCCGACGCGTTTCTCGTGACGCCTGGCATTCGGCCTGCCGGCGGCGATGTGCAGGACCAAAAGCGCGTCGCGACACCTGCTAAGGCCATTCAAGACGGTGCTGATCTTTTGGTAATCGGCAGGCCAATTCTACTGGCGGCAGACCCGCGCGCCGCCGCAATGGCGATCAATGATGAGATTGACGCCGCAATTCGGTCATGATCGACGCGCACCGCTGCCTTAATCTGTCCTATGATGGGTGCCAGTAAATTAACATACGGGGTAAGGATCAGATCATGCGGAAGACAATGATGGCGGCGGCAGCGCTGCTGGCGATGGGGTGGAGCGGACATGCTGCGGCCTTCTGCGGCTTCTATGTCGCGAAGGCGGGCTCCAGCCTGTTTAACGAGGCGTCTAAAGTCGCCATCGCGCGGTCTGAGGACCGAACGGTCATCACCATGGCCAATGATTATCAGGGTGATCCGACAGAATTCGCCATCGTCATTCCCACGCCGGTGGTGCTAAAGGAATCCCAGGTCAATGTGGCTTAACCCGCGTTGATCGACCACCTAGACGCCTATACCGCACCCCGACTGGTCGAGTATTTCGACGGCAACCCCTGCCAGCTTCGGATGATGGCGCGACGGAGCATGGTTCAAGACTCTGCAGCCCCGTCCGCAGCCGAAAGCGTAAAGTCACGCGCCACGGCACTTGGCGTAAAGATCGAAGCTGAATACAGCGTCGGTGAATACGACATCCAGATTTTGTCCGCTGAACAGTCTGATGGTCTAACCACGTTCCTGACCGAAAACGGCTACACCCTACCCAAGGGTGCAGCGAGCACGCTTAGCGGATATCTGAAGCAGGGCATAAAGTTCTTCGTCGCCAAGGTGAACTTGGAAGCCCACGCAAAGCGGAACGCCACATATCTTCGCCCGCTACAGATCGCATTTGAAAGCAAGATGTTCATGCTGCCCATCCGGCTTGGCATGCTGAACGCGCGTGGTGAGCAGGAACTCTTTGTATTCACGCTAACCCGCAATGGCCAGGTTGAAACCGAAAACTATCGGACAGTAGAGATGCCCACGGGCATGGATATTCCGGTGCATGTGAAATCCGAATTCGATGATTTCTATCGAAAAATGTTTAAGCGTCAGGCTGCCAATGAACCCGGCGTTGCCTTCCTCGAATATGCCTGGAACATTAGCTGGTGTGACCCCTGCGCTGCCGATCCGCTAAGTCGCGCAGAACTCCGCAAGCTGGGTGCTTGGTGGGTGCAGCCAGACGGCGGCGGTGTGCGTCCGCAGCCGCGCCCAGTTCCGGGTCAACGCATCATGCCACGTCCGCCTTCTGGCCCGGTTGAAGTATATGTCACCCGTCTGCATCTCCGATATTCCGCAGAAACGCACCCGGATGACTTCATGTTCAAGGAGACAAGCAACAAGTCTAACTTCCAAGGCCGGTACGTGCTGCGCCACGCTTGGCTGGGCAAAGACCAGTGCGAAGCGGCGACGAACTACCGCCGCCAACTGGTTGATCGGTGGGAAAAGGAATCCCAAACGCTCGCCAACCTGACGGGCTGGAAGATTGACGATATCCGTCAGAAACAACCTCGCCTGGCCGACGTCGGCAAGCCGAAGCCTTGGTGGGAAGATATTTGGAACAAGTAGGTAGTATACGATGAATGATCCCCGGCTTTCAGACGGCAATCAGGGCAGCGACCAATCTTGGCGCACGCCGCCTTCCCCAGCGCCCGTTGTTGACGATGACGAGCGCATGGTTGTCCTGTTGGCTTGGGGATTTCTGCTGGCCGGGATATTTACGTTCGTGTTTGGGATCGTCGCCGTCGTAATCG
>CAJXVF010000569.1 GCA_913060845.1 uncultured Alphaproteobacteria bacterium
TCTACACCTCTCTATTCGTCGGCAGCGTCAGATGTGTATAAGAGACAGCTGCTATCCGGCACTGCATCTGGCGTCATCGGCGCAGCGGATGTTGCGGCCCTGATCGGTTCGGCAGACGTGTTGAGCTTTGATGTTGGCGGCACCTCTGCCGATGTGGCCGTTATCCATGGCGGGGCGCCCGCTTTTGGCGTTGGCGAAATGGTGGGTGAGTTTCCCATATATATGCCCACCGTATCCGTCACATCCATTGGCGAAGGCGGCGGGTCTATCGCCTGGGTGGATGATTTTGGTGTCCTCAAGGTCGGTCCGGAAAGTGCGGGATCGACGCCAGGCCCGGCCTGTTATGGCCGGGGCGGTGTGCGCCCAACGATCACAGACGCCTTCGCCGTGCTTGGCCTGCTAGGGGCGAGCGAATTGGGCTATGGCGCGGTGTCCCTGGATAAAGCCGCCGCTGAGCGCGCTGTCTTGACATTATCGGAACAGCTTGGATTGTCCGTGCAGGAGACGGCGGAGAGCATTATCCGGGTGTCGATCTCCGGCATGTATTTGGAAATATCTAAGCTGATGTCTCGCCATGGCGCAGACCCGCGCGGGTTCTCCCTGCTGGCGTTCGGCGGCGCTGGGCCAATGACCGCCTGCTTGCTCGCCCGGGACCTTGGGCTGGCGCAGGTGATTGTGCCGCCAACGCCGGGCGTTCTTTCTGCTTATGGCGGCCTGATCGCTGATATCCGGAATGACTTTATCCGCACGGCATTCGTTGATCTGGACGCAGCTGGCCTCAAAGCGCTTGATGGTTATGCGGCGGAATTGGAAGCTCAGGCGCTGCATTGGTTGCGGGAAGACCAGGGCTTCCAAGGTGAGGCGCGATTGGTTTGGACGGCGGACATGCGTTATCGCGGCCAATCCTATGAAATCGAAACTCTGGTCAATCGGGCGGACATTGCATCCGGCGCTCTGGCGCCATTGGGTGCGGCGTTCCACCGGGAGCACGAGCGGGTCTATGACCATGCGGACCCGGATGCGCCTGTGCAGATCGTCAACCTCCGCCTCGTTGTTAGCGGCAGTGTGCCGAAGCCAGAATTCACTGAAAGCCCTGCTGCCAGCAGCCCGCCGTCGTCGCTTGGTGAGGCAGAGGTTTATCTGGATGGTCAGACACGCACAGCACAGATTTTCGCGCGTGCGGACTTGGCATCCGGACACTCCTTCAGCGGCATGGCGATCATTACCCAAGATGACTGCACGACCATTGTTCCGCCCGGCCAGAGGGTGCGGGTGGACGGTTGGGGCAACCTACTGATCGAGGCGGAGGGCTGAGTTATGGCAATCGATAAAGTTACGCTGGAAATTCTGAAAAACCACACACGCGCCGCTGCTGAAAGCATGGCGTTCACACTGTATCGCACCGCGCACTCGACCTTCGTGAAGGAAACGGAGGATTTCACGACCGGCCTCGTAACGCCCGATGGCGAGACCTTTGCGACACCGACAGAGCTTGGCGCCACTTGGTTCGTGAACCTGAACTATGGCCGCGCGATCAAGATGATTGAGGACTATGAGCCCGGCGATATCTGCATGACGAATGACCCCTATTCCGGGTTCGTCTGCACCCATTCGCCAGATATGCACATCTGGAAGCCGATCTTCTATGAAGGGGAAATCGTCGCGTTTTCCGTTGGGCATATTCACAACACGGATGTTGGCGGGGCTGTTCCCGCCAGCCTCTCCCGCACCCTGACGGAGGTCTATCAGGAGGGCATCCGCATTCCGCCCGCTAAGATTATGCAAGCGGGTGAGTTGAACAAGCAGGTGCTGGATATCTTCCTCGCCAATGTCCGAGCGCCTGACCAGAATTGGGGTGATCTCAAAGCTCAAATCGCCGCCTGCAACACCGGCGAGCGCAAAGTGCTGGAGATGATCGAGCGCTTCGGCATCGACGTATTCCGCGAAGGCATGGGCGATCTGCTCGATTATGCAGAGGCCCAAGCGCGGCGGATTGTCAGCGATCTGCCCGATGGCCGCTATCCTTTCGCCGACTTTATGGATGAGGACGCCGTTGGTGGCTGGCCGTGCCGTCTCATGCTGACATTGATTATCGAAGGCGACTCCTTGGTCTTTGATTTCACAGGCTCCGACCCGCAGCTTGAAAGCTCGCTGAATATGCCGACGGGCGGTGATGAGCGGCACACGCTGCTGATGACCGGCCTCACATATGTCCTCTATTCGCTCGATCCATCGCTGTATCTGAACGCAGGTATCGCGCGGATCTGCCGGTGTATTCTCCCCTCTGGCACCATCATGAACCCGGTATTTCCGGCTGCAGTTGGCATGCGCACATTGTCTTGCAGCCGCTTGCAGGGATTGATCATCGGCGCCTTTGCGCCAGCAGCGCCGGATAGACTTGCGGGGGCGCCTGCATCTGGCGGGCCGATCATGAACGTCAACACAATCGACAATCGCACAGGCCGGCGGATCATGGCTGCCATCAACCCGATGACCGGCGGTGGCTGTCTCTTATACACATCTGAC
>CAJXVF010000570.1 GCA_913060845.1 uncultured Alphaproteobacteria bacterium
CGAGATGTAGAGAGGTCTCGTGGGCTCGGAGATGTGTATAAGAGACAGATCCTGCCCAGCCTGACGCCGCTTGCTGAAAAGCTCGGCGTGGCATTACCGGAGGCGCGCCCTAATGCCTGAGGAAATCCTGGTTGAACGCCCAGCTCCCCATATCGTCCGCCTCGTCATTAACCGTGCAGAAAAGCTGAACGCACTGACGAAGCCCATGTGGAAGCAGCTTGGCGACTTGGCGCTAGACTTTGCCAAGGACGATGATATCCGCTGCCTGATGCTCCGTGGTGCTGGCGAGAAAGCCTTCGGGCCGGGCAACGATATCTCTGAATTCGCGAATGAGCGCAGTAATGTCGAGCAGGCCCGCAGCTATGGCCGGATCATGCATGACACGCTGACAGCGCTTCGGGATTTCCCGGCACCCACGGTCGCACAAATCCACGGAATTTGCGTTGGCGGCGGTATGGAGATCGCCGGCTGCTGCGATATCCGTATTGCCGGCGCTGGCAGCCGCTTCGGCGCGCCGATCAAGAACCTTGGCCTCGTCATGGCTTATGGTGAGCTAGAAGCGCTGGTCGGTCTGGTTGGCCCGGCTGCAGCGAAGGAAATTCTGTTCGAAGGCCGTGTGTTTGGTGCGGAGGAAGCGCTCGCCAAGGGTGTTCTCACCCGTATCGTGGCTGATGAGGAGGTCGCGGACGCGGCCATGCAGTCTGCTCAAACCATTGCGGCAGGTGCACCCCTGGTCGCTCGCTGGCACAAGCGCTTCATCAAGCGCCTTAGTGATCCAACGCCGCTTTCGGCTGCGGAATATGACGAAGGCTTCCAATGCTTCGGCACGGAAGATTTCCAAACCGGCTACAAAGGGTTCTTGGCCAAGGAAACGCCGGAGTTCAAAAACCGATGACCCCAACTGCCGTCAAATACCAGATGGCCGATGGCGTCGTGCTGCGCGGGGACGCATATGGCGCACCCGACGGCCCGCCGGTCCTGCTGCTGCATGGCGGCGGGCAAACGCGGCATGCTTGGGGCGGTGCTGCGACGGCGCTTGCAAACGCAGGCTTCTACGCCGTCGCCATCGATCAGCGCGGCCATGGCGATAGTGATTGGGCGCCGGGTAATGACTACGCGATCACAGATTTCGCCACGGATATGCGTACCGTCGGGGAATCCTTCGCGACGCCACCTGCGTCCGTTGGCGCGTCGCTTGGTGGGCTGGCAACGCTGCTCGGCTGCGGTGAGGCCGATGATCCAGCAGCTATTGCCCGCGCTGTCGTGCTGGTCGATATCACGCCAACTGTAGAGCGTGCTGGCGTCGAGAGAATCGTCAATTTCATGCAAGAACGCATGATCGAAGGCTTTGCAAACCTGGATGAAGTAGCGGACTACGTCGCCGCATATCTGCCAGACAGGCCCCGCCCCAAATCCACCGCGGGCCTGGAGAAAAACCTCCGCCAGCGCGATGGCCGCTGGTATTGGCACTGGGACCCGGGCTTCATGACGGACATCGACGCCCGAATGGATGATCGTGACCCTGAACGCCTGAAAGCCGCCACGCGTCGCCTGTCCATGCCAGCATTGCTCGTACGCGGCGGTAAGTCGGACCTGGTGACGCCGGAAACGGCTCAGGAATTCGTTGATCTGGCACCCAAGGGCCAGTTTGTAGATGTCGGCGGCGCTGGCCATATGGTGGCGGGCGATAAGAACGACGTATTCATCGACGCTGTGATGGGCTTTCTGGACGAGTCTGGCGGCCCAGCTTGACGGCGGCAGCGCCCCCCGAACCCAGCAGTATGATGTCTGGGCATTTGATGGGCCTGTTCGTCGCCATCACCTTTGGTTCCGCATATCCTGTCGGGAAACCGCTGATCTCCGCCGTGGACCCTGTGTCCTTCTCCTGTTTCCGCTATTTGGTGGCGGGGGCGCTGATGTTGCTGCTGGCGCACGGCACAGGTCGCCAAATATCTGTCAGCCGGAAAGATCTCATAGCGCTGACAGGACTTGGGTTGCTTGGATACACTCTATTCCAGGGCATTTGGGCCATAGCGCTTGATATGACGACGCCCTCCAAGGCCGTTATCCTGGTGGCGACGGCGCCAATCTTCGGGGCGTTCTTTGCCCGGATTGCCGGTCAGGCGGTTGGTCGGATGATTTGGGTTGGCGCTGGCGTTGCGTTCTTCGGCGTATACCTCGTCGTCAATAATGGCCTCATACCGCAGGGTATGGCGGGCGGTGACCAGTTTATTGGCGATATGTTGTTCGTGTTCATTGCCGCCGTTTGGTCGCTTTTCGGCTTGCTCTCCCGGCCTTACGTTATGCGTCTTGGCGCTTGGACGACGACGGGCTGGGCAGCACTGTTGGGTGCAATCATCCTGATGCCATTCGGCTGGGAGGGGATGACAGATGGCGGCTGGGGCCGAATTGATTGGACCCTCGGCCTCTCATTCCTGCACTTGGCGCTGATCGTCGGCTGCCTTGGCAATGCCTGTCTCTTATACACATCTCCGAGCCCACGAGACCTCTCTACATCTCG
>CAJXVF010000571.1 GCA_913060845.1 uncultured Alphaproteobacteria bacterium
TCTACACCTCTCTATTCGTCGGCAGCGTCAGATGTGTATAAGAGACAGTGGCAAATCAGATCAAGCTCATCACAACGGACTTTTGAGATAAGCCCTAACGGCCCCCGCCAGCGCAGCCAAAGCCGATTGATCTGCATTTCCCCGCGTCGCTTTGGAATGAGCGGGAACGTTAATGCGCCGGCACTTTCAGCATCCAAGACCGTCGCGACTAAAGGGATGTCCTCTAGCCGGTCATCCACATCGACCAAGGCTTCCAGTATAAGGCCACCATTCCCCGGCGGGAACGCCAATTCGAATGCGAGCACGCCTTCATCCGCCATATAGAGGCGATCTGGCGCTTCATAGCCCACAGCAACGCCATGGACGCTGGGGGACGCCAAATGATCCGCTAGAACAGCCGCCGCCAAAGCCGCCAGATAGCCTGCTGCACCGACCCAGAAATTGGGATCAATCACAATCAACACCGCCGCCAATGGGGCGGCGAGGCCTGTCAGCAGGATCAAGCGTGGGGTGGGGCGGATCATTTGGCGGTCTAACGCGGCGGGTTAGCGCGGTGGGTTCACGGAAGCGATGACCTCTGCGACAGCGCTATCCGTCGTCTGGCCATCAATCTCCGCACCCGGCGTTAGGATTACGCGGTGGCGGAGGACAGGGATCGCCAGAATTTTGACATCGTCAGGCACCACATAGTCCCGCCCGTCAATCACAGCATAGGCTCGCGCGGCGGACGCCAGCATCGCAGCCGCCCGTGGCGACACACCGACATCAAGGGCCACATGGTCCCGTGTCGCCCGCGCCAGATCGACGGCATAGGCCACAATCTCATCATTGATCACTGTCTGGCGAACCACCTGGCGGGAGGCCTTGATGATCTCCAGATCCGCAACCGGAATGATCTCCTTAAGCTTGTAGGCATGGCGCATGGAGCCTGTCGCCATACGGACAATATCACGCTCCGATTCCAGATCAGGATAATCGATTAAGTGCTTGAATAAGAATCTATCTAACTGCGCTTCCGGTAGCGGGTATGTCCCCTGCTGCTCAATCGGATTTTGAGTGGCGATCACCATAAACGCGTCAGAGAGTTCGCAGACCTTGCCATCAATCGTGACTGTTCGTTCGTTCATAGCCTCCAGCAATGCAGCCTGGGTTTTGGGCGGCGTGCGGTTTACTTCGTCCGCCAGCAGGATCTCCGTGAAGATCGGCCCTGGCGAGAACACGAAGCTATTGGACTCGAAATTGAACAGGTTCATGCCAAGCACATCGCCCGGCATTAAATCTGGCGTGAATTGGATGCGCCCGAAATCCAGCGACAGTGTAGCTGCGAAAGCCCGGCCAAGCAGCGTCTTGGCGGTTCCAGGCGGTCCTTCGAGCAGGACGTTGCCGCCCGTTAGCAGAGCAGCGAAGAGCAGGTCCACCGCCTCTTCCTGGTCAACGATGACATTGCCGACCTCTTCCTGGATGCGGTCGCGCAGCTTCGTGATGTCAGTCTCGCTCATTCAGCATCTCCGTACGCCAGGCGTGTATGTGCTGGGCATGGTTCAGTATGGCTTTGGGTTCGCTGGCGCCTGATTTGGACAGGGCGTCGGCGTCGTGATTTAGGGTCGCGGCTTTGGCCTTAGCGCCGGCGCGCTTATCCAGCCACGTGACGCGCTCAACGTCAGTCGTTCCAGGCGCTCTACGGCCCGTAGCGACGGTGCGCAGGGAATGGCGCATATAGCGGGCAAGTGCGGCGCGGCCGCTATCCTCAAACAGGTTCAAGCGGGCAGTGGCACCAATCAGCGACGCACGGCCAGCCGCGACACCCGCCATATCTTCCTTCGGCGTCCCAAACCTGTTCAGAGCCGCGAAGCCGATAACGATCACCAGTGCGCCGAAGCTCAGCGTCAGCGCCAGCCATGGCAGCTCAAACAGCCGCGCAAACGTAGATGGGCCAGTCGCGGACCCGGCAAATGCTTCATCAAATACGATGCGTCGGTCGTCCCCGCCCAGGAATTCAATGAGTTCGATTGCAAAGAGTGCATTCTCGCCCTTGCCAATGCCCAGATTGGACACGGGGTCTGGATCTGTCAGCAACAGAATGCGTGGGCTAGCTTGGCGTATCTCAACAACGAGCGCCCTATGAAGCTGGTAGGGTCGTGCTGGATTAATCGCCGTCATAATGCCTCGCCCAGCATACGCATCAGCCAACTGGGTCTCACCAGATGCTGGAAGCGCATCAAGCTCTGACCGAACGAGCCAGCCAGTCGTATTGGTCTGCTCAATAGAAATTTTCTGGTCGAGTTTGCTCAATGTTGAAGCGACATCATCCGGCTCTATGAGACCCGTCTCAAAAATGAAGCGGTCTTCCCGCAGTGCCTTAATGACCTTGCGTTTGGGTGCCACAACCAGAATGGCCGCCGCTGCATCAAAGCGATCCAACGCTGACTGAAGCTCGTCCTCCGTTTAGTAGCTGGAGAGCACGACGGTATGTCCGGCGTAACTCGCCCAGGATTCTCGCAGCCGTGTTCGGC
>CAJXVF010000572.1 GCA_913060845.1 uncultured Alphaproteobacteria bacterium
TTGCGATGCAGGAGCTTGGCTATTCCCGCCTCAAATATTTCCCAGCCGACGCCAATGGCGGCGTTGCGGGCTTGAAGGGCCTAGGCGGGCCGCTACCCGGCCTCAGCTTCTGCCCGACGGGTGGCGTTGGTGCGAAAAATGCGGCCGAATATCTGGCCGCGCCGAACTGCTTTGCCGTTGGTGGCTCCTGGGTGGCACCCGCAGACGCGATCCGTTCAGGCGATTGGAAGCGCATCGAAAAACTAGCGCGGGAGGCTTCAAGCCTTGTCTAAAATTCCAGGCGCGCCAAATATCGGGTTGGAACCTAAGGGAGAAACCGACGTGTTGTATGAACTCCGCTGCGCCGCAATGGCCGGCATCATGGCCTGCGCCGCCGCTATCGCCCCTGGCGCTGCGGGTGCGGCGACAGGCCAAACCGCCCATGAATTCGCGTTCACCTCTATTGAGGGCGAGCCGCTTTCGATGGAGCAGTTCGCAGGCAAAGCTGTGCTGGTCGTGAACACAGCAAGCCGCTGCGGATTCACGCCGCAATATGAGGGCCTGCAAACGCTTTGGGAGACGTACCGGGACCAAGGCTTGGTCGTGCTCGGTGTGCCGTCTGGCGACTTTGGTAACCAAGAGCTCTCAAGTTCCGGCAAGATCAAGGAATTCTGTGAAGTCAACTTCGCCATCGACTTTCCGCTGACGGAGAAGACCGAAGTATCTGGCGACCGGGCGCATCCGTTCTACGCTTGGGCAGGTACAGAACTTGGTGCCGCCGCCAAGCCACGCTGGAACTTCCACAAGTATTTGGTCGGCAAAGACGGTCGCTTGATCACCTGGTTCTCAACAACCACAGGCCCATCATCCGAGCGTGTGCAGTCGGCGATTGAAGCGGCGCTGGCGGAGTAAGCTAACCCCGCAGACTACCGCCTGTCGCTTTCTCCACCGCAGCAACGACTTTGGCTGACAGCGCGTCAATTTCCACGTCCGTCAGCGTCGCGTCTTTCGGCTGGAAGGTGACCGCGATGGCGAGGGATTTCTTGCCCTCATCAACGCCCTTGCCCTGATAGGCATCAAACGCCTGCACGCTCGTGATCATCTTTTTATCTGATTGACGAGCCGCCCGAACTGCGTTTTCAGCTGGAATATCTGCGTCGATTAAGAACGCAAAGTCACGCTCAACCGGAAGCAATGCATCCAATTTAAGGAAGCTGCGGGTTTTGCCGCTAGACTTACGCTTCGGCTCCGGTACGGCACTGAGGAATGCTTCAAACGCCACGACAGGAACATCGATATCGTAGGCAGCGAGCACGGCAGGATGGATTTCGCCAAACCGTGCCAGCACGTTCTTGCCAAGTCGAATTTGGCCAGACCGTCCTGGATGTTGCCAGGGCTCTGCCGCAGCTTCCACAGGTGCTGTTTCAATCGGCGCGCCAGCAGCACCGAGCGCGGCCAGCACATCTGATTTCGCATCAAACACATCAACGGCGCGCGCCGGACCCGTCCAGTGACGTGATTTAGCGTTGCCCCAACGGAGGCCGGCCGCCGTCCAATCCTGACCCGTTTCGCTGGGATCGCGATATGTCGGACCAACTTCGAACAATGCGCCATCACGCTGGGCGCGGGCAAAGTTCCGGGTCGCTGCGGCCAGCAGGTTCGGAATGATTGAGGGACGCATGCAATCCAGATCAGCGCTGATCGGGTTATCCAGCAACAGGGCATCATCACCGCCGCCAAACCGAAGCGCATCTTCCTGCTTCAGGAAGGAGAACGTGACCGCTTCCACCATATCCCTAGCCGCAAGTGCACGGCGCACACGAACCCGGCGCACTTGGCCCAAGTTCAGCGCTGGCGCAGGTTGATTAGCCTTGCGTGGCAATGGCGTCTCAGGGATCGAGTCGAAACCGACAATACGGGAGACTTCTTCAACGAGGTCTGCTTCGCCATCGATGTCTGGGCGCCAAGACGGCGGCGTCGTGTTGATAACGTCGCCAGCGACTTCCGGTTGGAACCCAAGAGCCTGCAGAATCCGAACCTGCTCGACATTAGCAACGCTGATGCCCGCCAGCGCTTCAACGCGGCTAGGGCGAAGCGCTACTGTGCGCCGCCATTCTGGCACGGCACCCGCAACAACGGTTTCACTCGCTTCACCGCCGCAAAGCTCCAGAATCATCGCCGTTGCAGCTTCAATGCCTGGAA
This sequence comes from uncultured Alphaproteobacteria bacterium, assembly GCA_913060845.1. Classification (GTDB taxonomy): domain Bacteria; phylum Pseudomonadota; class Alphaproteobacteria; order Bin95; family Bin95; genus VMCJ01. Next base: position 2,182 of record CAJXVF010000572.1, read on the forward strand.
CCAGCGATTCCGGATCAACGCCCCGTTCAAAGCGATAGCGAGCGTCTGAATGGATGCCGAGCTTGCGGCCCGTCGCTGCCGTGCGCAGTGGATTAAACAGCGCGCATTCGACGAACACATCCGTCGTTTCTTCCGTGCATCCGGATAGTTCGCCCCCCATGATACCGCCGAGTGCTTGCGGGCCCATGGCGTCACATACAGCCGTCATGCCCGGCTGGAGCGTATAGGTTTTGTTGTCGAGCGCAGGCATTTCCTCGCCGCCTTTGGCAAGGCGCACGGTGACTGTCTCTTATACACATCTCCGAGCCCACGAGACCTCTCTACATCTC
>CAJXVF010000573.1 GCA_913060845.1 uncultured Alphaproteobacteria bacterium
CTTCAAACATAAAGGTCAAGCCATCAAATTCGGCTCCTCTATGACTCCGGGTATATTTGCAAAACTTAAGATCTGCGGCGAGCCCAACAATTGAAAGATACCGTTTGTTTATTGGGCAATAGTGGAGCGAAATTCAGACTCTTCTAAAATCTCCGTTTTAGGAAGTCACAATATGACTGGCATAATGATGATTACCGGCGCGGGGCGTGGCATTGGCCGGGCGACTGCGATTTTGGCCGCGAAGGCGGGCTATAGCGTCTGCATCAACTATGCTGAGGATATGAAATCGGCTGAGGAAACTTGTGCCGAATGCGCGGAAACTGGCGTGTCGGTGACTATCTTCAAGGCGAATGTCGCAGACCCTTCAGATGTTCGGGCACTGTTTGCGCATTGCGATAACACGCTGGGGCCAGTGACAGCGCTGATCAACAATGCTGGCATCATCGGCCGATCTGTGAAGCTCGCTGATCTGGAATCATCGGTCTTGCTGGATACCTTTGCGGTGAATGTGCATGGCGCCATTTATTGCTGCCAGGAAGCGATCCAGCGCATGTCGACCAAGCTGGGTGGGAAAGGCGGGGCAATCGTCAATATTACGTCTGCCGCGGCTGTTACAGGTAGTCCGAATGAGTATGTGCATTATGCAGCGTCCAAGGCGGCGCTAGAGACGCTGACAATTGGCCTCGCCAAGGAAGTTGGGCCAGAGGGCATTCGTGTTAATGGCGTCCGTGCAGGCTCGACTGACACGGGTATCCATGCCCGCTCTGGCAATCCAGACCGACCCGCAATAGTCGCCAGCATTTCACCACTTCGCCGGGTGGCAGAGCCGGAAGAAATGGCGGAAGCTGCACTCTGGCTGGCATCTGGCAAAGCCAGCTATGCCAACGGCGCTATACTTGGGATGACGGGCGGGCTTTAGGTTGCAACGCGGATCGCCAGCTTGCCAGTGTTTCCGCCCTCGAACAGCATGCGCAGGCCGGATGGGGCGTGCTCCAAGCCGTCTAGGATGTGTAGGCGCTGTTGCAAGCGACCTGCTTTTAACTCGCCAGCAAGCCATGCCCGGGCTTCGCCATAGCGGGCGTTAAAATCAGAGACGATGAAGCCCTGAACCCGCAATCGCTTGCCGATGGCGAGGCCCATATTCTTGACGCCGTAAAGCTCCGCCGCTGCTGTTTGTGAAATGCGGCCGCAGATCGCTATACGGCCAAGGGTGGCCATATTTTCGAGTGCTGCATCCAGTGTTGGGCCGCCGACATTGTCGAAGTAAACATCCACGCCATTGGGTGCGGCTTGGCGGATATCTGCGCTCAGGTCCGTCGCGGCCTTGTAATCGATCGCGGCGTCCAGGCCGAGGCTATCGCGAAGCATCGCGCATTTTTCCGCACCACCTGCAATGCCGATGACGCGGCAGTGGTTCAGCGTGCCGACCTGGGCTGCAATCTGGCCAACGGCACCCGCAGCACCCGAAACCACAACCGTGTCGCCAGGTTTGACGTTTGCCACCGCCGTCATGCCGAAATAAGCCGTGAGCGCACTCGTGCCAAGGGGGCCAATCCAGGCTTCAGCGTCGCCCATGGTGAGGTCCAGCTTGTGTAAGCCTTCGCCAGAAAGCGTTGGGTGGGTTTGCCAGCCAAGTCGGCCCTGGACCAGATCACCCGGTGCAAGCCCATCGATCCGGCTTTCGACGACCCGCGCAATGCCGCCTGCGCGCATTACAGACCCAAGCTGGATCGGCGGGACATATCCTGGGTCTTCGTTCATCCAGACGCGCATGGCTGGGTCAATCGAGAGCAGCAGCGTTTCCAGCAGCACTTCGCCTGTGTCCGGTTGGCGAACGGGTTCTGTCGTTTCGTCGAAATGTTCTGGGCCAGCCAGGCCATCGGGGCGGGCGATCAAGCGGATTTGGCGATTGGCGTTTTGCATGGGAGCGCTATCCAGCGATTTTTTTCACGAATATGAAGAATGCCGCCACAACGATGAAGCCTGCAAGCGTGACCCAGCCCATATATTTTTCAATGAACGCCTGGATCGGCGCGCCAAAGCGCCAAATCAGTGCCGCCTCCAGCATAAACCGCCCGCCACGCGCCAGTAGGCTGGCAATTAGGAAGACGCCGATATCCATGCCGATAGCGCCGGATGCAATTGTCACCACCTTGAAGGGGAACGGGGTGAAGGCTGCGAACGCAACGATCAACGCACCCTGTTCGGCATAGAGCAAGCGCAGCTCTTCCATCGCCACCTCACCGCCATACAAAGCGATCAGCGGCGCCCCGATGGCAGAGAAGAACAGAGCGCCCAAGGCATAGCCGAAAAGGCCACCTGCGATTGAGCCGATGGTGCAGATGCCAGCATAGGCAAACGCCTTAGCGCGGCGGGCAAGGCACATTGGCAGCAACAGCGCGTCTGGCGGAATCGGGAAGACCGAGCTTTCAATGAACGCGATGATACCAAGCCACCAGGGCGCTGACTGTCTCTTATACACATCTCCGAGCCCACGAGACCTCTCTAC
>CAJXVF010000574.1 GCA_913060845.1 uncultured Alphaproteobacteria bacterium
AGATGTAGAGAGGTCTCGTGGGCTCGGAGATGTGTATAAGAGACAGGCCTCAAGGCCGCCAATTTCCTTCTTGATCTCAAGCTCTTCCAAGCGACGGAGAGAGCGCAGGCGCATGTTGAGGACGGCATCCGCCTGGGTTTCGTTCAAGTCGAACGTCGCCATCAGGGCTGCTTTTGGGTTGTCCTCCTCGCGGACAATGCGGATCACTTCGTCCAAATTCAGATAGACGATCATGTAGCCCGCTAGAATTTCCAGCCTGTGAGCGATTGCTGCAAGTCGGAAACGGCTGCGACGCAGCAGAACTTCCTGGCGGTGATCCAGGAATATCCGCAGTAAATCCCGCAGAGACATAACACGCGGGCTGCCTTCGCCATCAAGCGCGTTCATGTTGATGCCGACCCGGGATTCCAGGTCCGTCAGCTTGAATAGCTGCTCCATCATTGTTTTTGGATCAACATTGCGGGCGCGCGGCGTCAGGACGATCCGCACGTCCTCCGCTGACTCATCTTGGATGTCGCCTAGCAGGAACAGCTTCTTTTCTTCCAGCAGCGTCGCCGTTTTCTCAATCAACCGGCTTTTGGAAACCTGATAGGGAATTTCCGTGACGATGATCTGCCATTGGCCCCGCGTCAGTTCTTCCTTTTCCCAGCGCGCGCGCAGCCGGAAAGAACCCCGGCCTGTCCGGTATGCTTCAGCGATGGTCTCCGGCGCTTCACACAATAGCCCGCCAGTTGGGAAATCTGGCCCTGGCACCAATTCCAGCAGCTCATCCGTCGTCGTGGAGCGTTTTTTTATCAGCAGTAGTAGCGCCTCACACAGCTCATCCAGGTTATGGGGCGGAATGTTCGTCGCCATGCCAACGGCAATGCCTTGGGCACCGTTCGCCAGCAGGTTCGGGAAAGCAGATGGCAAGACAGTGGGCTCCCGCCCCTCTCCGTCATAGGTCTCGCGGAAATCAACGGCGTCTTCCTGGATGCCGTCCAACAGCGCTTCTGCAACGGCAGTAAGCCGCGCTTCGGTGTACCGCATGGCGGCAGGATTATCGCCATCGATATTGCCAAAATTGCCCTGGCCATCGACCAGCGGATAGCGCACGGCAAAATCCTGGGCGAGCCGGGCCATGGCGTCATAGATCGCACCATCGCCGTGGGGGTGGTATTTACCCATGACGTCGCCAACGACACGGGCGCACTTTTTAAAGGCCGCAGCCGGGTTCAAGCCAAGCTCGCGCATGGCGAAGACCAGCCTGCGATGGACAGGCTTCAGGCCATCCCGAGCGTCGGGCAAGGATCGCGATGTGATAGTGGAAAGTGCATAGGCCAAGTAGCGCTCCGACAGCGCGCGTGAAAAAGGCTCGGGGCGGATATCGCCAGAATCTGGCTGGTCAGGCGTGAGATCGTTCATGGGGCATTCCGGCGGCGGGCTGGAGAATTCAGGTCTCTATATCAGATTCGCGGTACATATCGGCAAGGCGCAGGCGCGCGGGCGGCATGTCCTTGTGGATAGCCCCCAAAACATCCCGCGCCAGGAAGTGTCCCGTCAGCGTTAACCCTGCTGCGATATCTGAGTCTTCCAACGCTGGTTCGCCGCGTAGGAAGCCCGGCAGCGGCAGCATTCTGTCCTTATAGGCCTCACCGGCTGCCGCACATACGGCGCGGCCTGTACGGGGCGAGACATAGATCAGATCTTCGGTAACGCCCGTTGCTGCGCAGGATGTAAGGTTCAACGAAAAGCCTAAATCAGCCAGCAACCCAATTTCCCAACGGACATAGGCTGCAGGCCAGAATTCATGTTCGAGTGACGCCAGGAAAGCTTCCATCCCAGCAGCAACGCCAGGATGCGCTTCTCGCTCTGGCAGCACGGTTTCCGCAAGCGCTGCAGCAGATGAAAGCCCGGCCAGGCGTCGCTTATCGTCTAGCCAAAGGGAAGCATGGTCTTTAACCGGCTCCGGCGTCCAAGCACCGAGCTGATCCTCCAGCCGCGCCCGCCAAACCAGATCAGCCTCAACACCCGGCTGCAAAACATACCCACCGCGCCTGCGCTTCGATGTCCATCGCGCAAGCCCGGCGTGCAGGCCGTGTTCCCGCGTTAGTGCACGCATGACGAGCCCATCTTCGCCGAAAGGCCGGACGGAGAGGACAACGCCATGGTCGCGCCACTCAGCCACGGCTCAATCCGTCATTCTGCGTTGTAATCGAGCGCCCAAGGCGCATAGCGGTCTGGGTCATTCGCCCAGTTTTCACGCACCTTCACGAAGATGAATAAGTGCGCCTTGCGTTCAAGGGCCGCCTGCAATTCTACCTGCGCCGCTTCGCGGATACTGCGGATACGCGCACCGCCCTTGCCGATGATAATCGCGCGCTGGGACTGTCGCTCAATGTAAACCGTCTGCTCAATCCGAATATCGCCGTTATCAAACTCCTGCCACTGATCAGTCTCAATGGTGAGTCTGTCTCTTATACACATCTCCGAGCCCACGAGACCTCTCTACATCTCGTA
>CAJXVF010000575.1 GCA_913060845.1 uncultured Alphaproteobacteria bacterium
GCTCGGAGATGTGTATAAGAGACAGACAGAAGACGAAGTGCTGATTGTTGATTACAAGAGTAACCGCCCGCCGCCGACAACAGCGGAAGCCACACCGATTCCCTATCTGGCGCAAATGGCGGTGTATCGAGATTTGGCGGTGCAAGCGTTTCCTGGCCGAACAATCAAGGCAGCACTTCTCTGGACGGAAGCGCCAAGGCTTGTCATTCTGCCGAACAGTCTAATCGCGCCACACAGTTTAGCGTAGATCGCACAAATGAAGCAGGCCTCATCCGTTGACGGATCAGGTGCCAACCCCTAGCTAGAATACAGCGAACACATCAATTGAAGGAATTACAGCCATGGCCACGCGCCCCGTCACCGACAGCAGCTTTGATCAAGACGTTCTGAAGAGCGACAAACCCGTTGTTGTCGATTTTTGGGCAGAATGGTGCGGCCCCTGCAAAGCGATTGGCCCCGCACTGGAAGAGATTTCCGAAGAACTGGCCGGCAAAGTTGATATCGTTAAGCTGAACATTGACGACAATCCGGGCGTGCCAGGTTCCCACGGCATTCGCGGCATTCCCACGCTGATGATGTTCAAGGATGGCCAGTTGGCCGCAACCAAAGTGGGTGCAGCAGCAAAACCAGCCATCAAAGCCTGGGTCGAAGAGAATATTTGAAGCTAATAGGGTCCGATCTATAAAGTCCTTATCAAGCTTCTGTTAATCGTAGCTCCGCTAGCCTGAGAGTTGCAGCGCCGGATGTCATCCAGCGTGCAAAAACAGGCAGCGGCGCAATGGATGATTTGGTCTCGGAGTTCATTACCGAAACGGCGGAGGGCTTGAGCGCGATCGACGTCGAATTGGTGACTGTGGAGCAGAATCCGAACGCCCCCGCCATCTTAGGCGGCATATTCCGTATCATTCACACGATTAAGGGAACCTGCGGTTTCCTTGGCCTGCCGCGCCTTGAGCGCTTATCCCACGCAGCCGAAAACGTGCTTTGTGACCTGCGTGACGGCGATCTCCAAGTCACGCCTGAAGCCGTCACTTTGATCCTCAACACATTGGATCAGCTCAAAACCATTATCAGCGTTCTCGAAGAAACAGGTCTTGAACCTGAAGGCGACGACGCCGGCCTAATCGCTGAACTAGACGCCATGGCGGCCCCCATCGCCCGTGCGGACGCATCATTTGATGATGATGGCGACATGATCGATCTCGGCCCGCCTGCGGCTGACGATTACGGTATGATCGACCTTGGCCTGCCCGCCGTCGATGACATTCCACTTGAAACAATGCCGCCTGTGGCTGTGGCTGACACACCCGAATTAGTTGCAGACACAACACCAAACGCGCCGCCGCGGGAGATTGCAGCCGCTGCACAGAATATCCGCGTTAGCGTCAACCTGCTCGAAAACCTGATGACCATGGTTTCTGAATTGGTGCTGACCCGTAACCAGCTCATGCAAACCATGCGTAATGAGCAATCCAGCGCATTCACAGGACCACTTCAACGGCTGAACCATATTACGTCTGAGCTGCAGGAAGGCGTGATGAAGACGCGTATGCAGCCAATCGGCAACGCCTGGAACAAGCTGCCGCGCATCGTCCGCGACCTGTCCCAAGACCTCGGCAAACAGGTCGATCTTGAAATGATTGGCGCGGAAACTGAGCTTGACCGCCAAGTGCTTGAGATGATTAAGGACCCACTGACACATATGGTCCGCAATTCCTGTGATCATGGCCTTGAAAGCAGCGCCGAGCGCCTAGCCGCTGGCAAGCCGGAAACCGGCCAAATCACGCTGCAAGCAGCCCATGAGGGCGGGCACATCGTCATCACGATTTCTGATGATGGCAAAGGGCTCGATCTTGAGCGAATCAAAAGCAATGTGCTGAAAAACGGTTTGGCCAGCAGCGCAGAGATTGATGCGCTGAGCGATCAGGAAATCCTGCAATACATCTTTAAGCCTGGATTTTCGACCGCATCCACTGTGACCAATGTCTCGGGCCGGGGTGTGGGTATGGATGTTGTGCGCACAAACATTGAGCGGATCGGCGGCGCAATTAGCTTGCAATCTACCGCTGGGCTCGGAACCTCTTTCTCAATCAAAATCCCACTGACACTCGCCATTGTCGCTGCACTGATCGTCGAAGCTGGCGATCAGCGGTTTGCGATCCCACAGATCAGTGTTCTCGAGCTTGTCCGGGCGTCAGCCAGCTCTGACCATCGCATCGAGCATATCGACCACACGCCTGTACTTAGGCTGCGCGACCGACTGCTGCCGCTGCTGCATCTAGGCAATATGCTGGAACTTTCCGACGAAACCGTGAGCGGTGACGCTGACAGCTTTATCGTTGTCGCTCAGGTCGGCAATCACACGTTCGGCATTGTTGTGGACGAAGTGTTCGACACCGAAGAAATTGTAGTGAAGCCTGTCGCACCCCTGCTGCGTAACCTCGCTGTATCTGTCTCTTATACACATCTCCGAGCCCACGAGACCTCTCTACATCTC
>CAJXVF010000576.1 GCA_913060845.1 uncultured Alphaproteobacteria bacterium
GAGATGTAGAGAGGTCTCGTGGGCTCGGAGATGTGTATAAGAGACAGCCTGGATAGTCATCCAGAACATACACTTTGCCATCTTGATAACTGCCGGGCGTGAATAGAATTCTAAGGTCGCTTTCTTCAAGGCTCGGGTGCGATTTTCCGTGAACGAATGCGATGGTTGGGCAGAGAGCCAGTACGCTTGGCCGCTTGAGCATCCACTTTGCGATCTCTATGGGTAGGCGCGGCCAGCGGGCGTATTCATTGATGGTTCTGACATCTTTGGCCCGGGCCGTCATGCGAACGGAATAGTGGTCCCGCAGGTTCTCGCCCACACCATCAAGTGCAATCTTCACGGGCGCGCCAATTTCCTGCAGGAGTGCTGCCGGCCCAATGCCAGATATCTGCAACAGCTTGGCGGAATTGACTGTCCCAGCGCTCAGAATGACCTCGCGCCGCGCCCTAACAGTGCGTTCTGTCCCGCTGCCGTCACGATATCGAATGCCAGTGGCGCGTCGCCCATCCATCTCAATCGCTGCTGCTTGCGCGCGTATGCGGAGTTCAACGTTCTTGCGGGAGAGTGCCGGTTTCAAGAACGCGTCTGCAGCACTAACCCGTTTGCCGTTATGGATGTAGCGCTGGAAATAGCCAGCACCATATTGCGTTCCGGCGTTGTAGTCAGCGATGCGGGGAATACCCAAGCCTTCAGCACCCTTCAAGAAGGCCTCGGCGACGGGGTTAAACCAATCGATATCTGTGATGGGTAATTCGCCAGTACGGCCACGAAATGCGTTATCGCCATCACCAATGCGTCGTTCAGAGCGTTTGAAATAGGGCAGCAAGTCATCAAAGCCCCAGCCCCGATTACCCATTTGCGCCCAGGTGTCGAAATCTGCCCGTTGGCCACGATTATAGACCATGCCGTTGATCGAACTGGAGCCGCCAAGGACGCGGCCTTGGGGCAAGGCCAATGTGCGCCCATTCAGCGAATCTGCTGGTTCGCTCACGAATGGCCATACAAACCGGTCGCCATAGAGCGTTTTTACAAACCCAGCGGGGATCTTGATGAATGGATGCCGGTCACTGCCGCCGGCTTCCAGAATGCACACGGTTGCTTTGCCGTCCGCGCTCAACCGGTTCGCCAAGACGCACCCGGCAGGGCCGGCACCAGCGATGACGTAATCGAATTCATCCATGGGCAGAATCTCAATGTGCTGAAAGTATTCCAGTAAGTGTAGGCGAGGGTGCGCCTTGTGCGGAAGCATGGCGATATTCCAACACACATGCGAGCGTCCTATGATATCGCCAGCAACCGAATGTGCTGAGGCAGGAGCCATCCCATGACCGATAAAACAGAGACTGATTTTGAAGTGATTGTGATTGGGGCCGGCGTTGCGGGCATCTATCAGATCAAACGATTGGTAGACCTTGGCGTATCGGCGACCGTGCTGGAAGCCTCCCCCGATCTGGGCGGCACTTGGTACAATAACCGCTATCCAGGGGCGCGGTTTGATTCCGAAAGCTATACCTACGGCTATTCCTTCTCCAAGGAAGTCCTAGCGGAATGGAACTGGCGGGAGATGTTTTCGCCTCAACCGGATAATCTGGAATACCTGAACTTCGTCGCGGATAAATTCAGCCTGCGCGATCACATGCAATTCAACTGTCGGGTCGATGCTGCCGTTTTTGACGAGAGTGCGAATATCTGGCGACTAACAATCAGTGACGGCCGCACACTGACCTGTAGCTTTGTGGTTATGGCGCTTGGGCTGCTGTCAATGCCCACATATCCGAAGATCGAAGGCCGGGCGAATTTCAAAGGCCAGTCTTTCCACACATTCGACTGGCCCCATGAGGCGCCGGACCTGGCAGGCAAGCGCGTTGCCATCATCGGAACTGGTGCCACAGCCATTCAGGTTATCGGAGAGATTGCAGACAAAGTTGGTGATCTGACGGTATTCCAGCGCCGCCCGAACTGGAGTGCGCCGCTGAACAACAGTAAGATCACAGACAGCGACATGGCGCGCATCCGCGCCCGCTATGACGAAATCTTCGACACCTGTGCCCGCACGCCCGGCGGTTTTGAGCATGAGCCGGACCGTCGCGGATTCCATGAGGTTTCGCGAGAGGAGCGGTTGGCGCTTTGGGACCGGCTCTACGATGAGCCGGGCTTTGGCATCTGGCTGCAGAACTTCCGTGAAATCTTTACCGATGATGATGCCAACGCAGAGATATCTGACTATATCGCAGACCGCATTCGCCAGCGCGTGAATGATCCAGAAACGGCTGAAACCCTGATCCCGAAAGACCACGGTTTCGGGGTTCAGCGGGTTCCGCTCGAGACAAACTACTTTGAGGCTTACAACCGGGACAACGTGCATCTCGTCGATATCAGCAAGACCCCGCTGGAGCGCGTGACAGAAACTGGCCTGCGCACGACTGAGCAAGACTATGAGTTCGATGTGATCGTCTACTGTCTCTTATACACATCTGACGCTGCCG
>CAJXVF010000577.1 GCA_913060845.1 uncultured Alphaproteobacteria bacterium
TCTACACCTCTCTATTCGTCGGCAGCGTCAGATGTGTATAAGAGACAGCAATACGCCAGCTGCCGGATCTTCCATTGCCCGAAAGGGCATGACGCTTGGCGTAGTCGCACTTGCGCTCTTCGTGATTATGAGTGCAAGCGCGCGCGGCGTCAGCGAGACGTTTGCCGTGTTCTTGCTGCCGGTCAGTGCTGACCTTGGCTGGTCGCGGGCGGAAGCCAACAGCATCTATGCGCTCGGCATGCTGGGGCTTGGCGTATTCTCGCCAGTCGCTGGGCGGCTGTTTGATAAGTTTGGACCAGCAGTGCTGTTCCCTTTGGGTATGGCGTGCCTAGCACTCGGGCCGTTTCTGGCGTCGCACCTCACATCGCTTTGGCAATTCTATCTGGGCCTCAGTTTGATTATGGGCTTTGGTGCGGCCGCACTCGGCATCGCCGTGCAATCGACGCTGCTGGCGCGCTGGTTCGGGCGCTCTTTAACGACAGCCATCGCTATCGTGTCGGGCGCGGCAGGCATCGGCGTGATGACTTTTTCACCGATGACGCAATATCTGATCGACGAGCTGGGCTGGCGCAACGCCTACACCGGCATCGCCATCATTGTGGCGTCGCTCGGCGTGATCATCCTGTTCGCGCCGTGGCGACGGATCGCGCGCGGCCATCCAGATTTAATGGACCAGCAAAAGGGCGCATCATCTGCACCGCTAGAGGCCTGGACATTCAAGCGTGCCGTCCGTTCCCGCCCCTATTGGGCATTAACGGCAGTGCATTTCATTACGGCCATTTCCATGTTTTCCGTCCAACCACAAATCGTGGCGTTTTTGGTGGAGAACGGCGTCAATCCGATTACTGCGGCAAGCGCTTTTGGCGTTTCCGGCATTTCAGCGACGGTGGGCCTCTTAGTCTTTGGCGTGATCGCAGACAAATACGGCGCGCTGATTTCCGTGACGCTGTCCTACAGCCTGACAATCTTTGGCTATGTCCTATTGACGGCACTTGCTATAGCGCCAAGCACATTCTTGCTTTGGGCGTTTGTGATTCTCTATGGAGCCAGCTTTGGCAGTCGCGGCCCCGTGATCTCCGCCCTGACCGCCCGCATTTTCGGTCGCGGCCCAGACTTGGGTCTCATCATGGGCGCAATCTTCATGGGCATGGGCTCTGGCGCTGCCGTCGGCGCAACCTTAGGCGGCCTGGTCCATGACGTGACGGACGGCTACGCCGCCGTCATCGCCTTGGCTTTAGGCGCAATCTCCATCCCCGTCGTCATATTTTGGACGGTACCGGAACTGCGCGCCGCTGGGCGCTGGCGGCGGTAAGCGGCCTACAACAACGGAACAACTTCTTCCTGGAACTCGCGCATGCAATCCAGCGTCTCAGGCAAGGTTTGGCCGTGGACGTTCAGAATGATTGTGCCGACGCCGACCTCTTTCAGGCTGGCGATATCAGCGGCACGGTCTGCAGCACTGCCGGTTAGGATCAAACGTCCGCATTCACGGTTCTTCGTTTCGGTTTGGCTGTGAAACGGCGCGTTGTAGCCAAGGGCTATATCCGCTGGATCACGTCCAGCAGCTTCGACTTTTTCATAGAGCCGGTCACGGCCAGCAGCGTAACGCTCTGCAGAGTCCAACGGTGAACGTGGGTTGGCACCAAGTGGATACCAACCATCCCCAAGCTCTGCGACGCGGCGCTGGGCGCGCCCAGACTCGCCGCCAATCCAGATCGGCGGATGCGGCTTCTGAACCGGTTTCGGCTGGAACGTGATGTTGGAGAATTTGGAATATGGGCTGTCATGGGCGGCATCATCATCTGTCCATACTTTCTTGAAGATGCGAATGTAGTCGTCCGTAACCTCACCGCGCTTATCGAAATCTGGTGCGCCAATCGCCTCAAATTCTTCCCGCATCCAACCCGTACCGCAGCCGACAATCACCCGACCGCCAGAAAGCTGATCCGTTGTCGCCAAAGATTTGGCGGCCAATAGCGGCTCCCGATGCGGCACGACCATAACCGATGTCAGCAATTTCACCTTGCTGGTCAGCGCTGCAACATAAGCCAGCAACGTCAGCTGCTCCATGCATTCGCCGCCAGCTTGGCCCGGAAAGCTGCCTTCTTCGGAATACGGGTATCGGGATGAGATATCCTTCGGCACTACGATATGGTCAGAAACTATGAGCGTGCCGTAGCCGAGTTTCTCCGTCTCCGTCACGATCGCGCGGACGCAGTCCGGGTCCGTCATTGGGCCGCGATGGGGAACCTGTACGCCGAAGTTAATGCCGCTCATGAATTTACTGACCTTCCCACTTGGGTTCACGTTTTTCGATAAATGCGCCAATGCCCTCTTCGGCATCCCGCGCCATCATATTTTCCGCCATCACGTCTGACGCATAATCATAGGCCTCATCGAGGCTGAGTTCCTGTTGCTTGTAGAATGCTTGCTTGCCGATTTTGACCGTATATCCAGAACGGCTGGCCACACTCTCTGCGAAG
>CAJXVF010000578.1 GCA_913060845.1 uncultured Alphaproteobacteria bacterium
CCCCCCATGTTTCCGGCCTTTCCCCCTATCTGGCCACCGGCGAGATCAGCCCCCGCCAAGCCCGGCAAGCGGCATTGAGTGCGGCGGAACAGGCTGGCGGCGTACTCGATGCAGACTTCGAAACCTTCGAGCGCGAGCTGTATTGGCGCGACTTCTCACACAATCTGCTGTTTTTCGGTGATGACATCACAACCAAGAACCACCAACCGAAGTTCGATGCCTTCCCCTGGGCCAATGATGAAGCTGCATTTAGGGCCTGGACCAAAGGCCAGACAGGCTATCCGATCGTTGATGCGGGCATGCGTGAGCTTTGGCATACCGGCTATATGCACAACCGCATCCGCATGGTCACGGCATCATTCTTGACCAAGCATCTGCTCATCGACTGGCGCCGCGGTGAGCAATGGTTCTGGGATACGCTGGTGGATGCCGACCCCGCCAGCAACCCCGCCAACTGGCAATGGGTGGCGGGGTCTGGCGCAGACGCCGCCCCCTATTTCCGCATCTTTAATCCCATGACCCAAGGCACAAAGTTTGATGCAGACGGTCAATATGTTCGCCAATGGGTGCCAGAGCTTGCGGGCCTGCCAGACAAGCATTTGAATACACCTTGGGAGGCACCAGCGGCGATATTGGAAATGGCTGGCGTCAGGCTTGGCGAGACTTATCCTGAGCCGATTGTTGACCACAAAGCGGCCCGAGAACGCGCTCTAGCCGCCTATAAAGAGATCAAGTGATGCACGCGCCAGAGCTTATTCTGCACAATTATGACTTCTCCAATTACGCAGAAAAAGCACGGCTGGCGCTTGGCTATAAAGGCCTGTCCTGGCGCTCCGTAACGATACCGCCCATAGCGCCAAAGCCGGACCTGACGCCGCTGACTGGTGGATATAGGCGGACACCCGTATTGCAGATCGGCGCCGATATCTATTGCGACACGCGGCTTATCTTGCTTGAGCTGGAGCGCCGTGTTCCAACACCTGAAATCTTCCCGCCAGCGCTTACGGCGGAAGCCCGCATGATCGCTTTCTGGGCAGAGCACCAGTTGTTCCGACCTATGGCGCTGTATGTTTCCGGCAACAATATGGACCTGCTGCCAGACAGCCTGCAGGCTGACAGGTCCCGCATGCGCGGCCTGCCTGTTCCCAGCACAGAGACAGTGAAACGCGCCGCCCGGCGGAATGCACCGATGGTCCGCACGCAGCTCACATGGATTGAGAGCCTGCTAAGCGACGGGCGTGAATGGATCGCTGGAGACGCCGTAACAATTGCCGATTTCGCCGTTTATCACGCACTTTGGTTCATCACAGCGCGGAGCGACCGCCTGGCCCATGAACTGGCACCTCACCAGAATATCGAAGCCTGGATGCTGCGCGTTCAAGCTTTCGGCCATGGTGAAGCGCAGCCAATGGCACCGAGCGATGCTTTAGAAGTCGCCGCCGCCGCAGAACCAGAAGCGCCTAGACCTTCAACGCCATACGATGAAGACCCGCCATTGGGGTCAAACGTCCGCATCCGCGCCGATGACTATGCCCGCGACCCGGTTGAGGGCGAACTTGTGCTCATCACAGCAGAAGAATTCGCGGTGCGCCGGACAGACGCCCTCGTGGGTGCCGTGACAGTTCACTTCCCCCGCCTCGGCTACGATCTCCGTCCTATATGAGGGCGCTTATTCCGCCGCCTTCGCCGCTAATTTCGAATAGCCGTCGCGGGTTTGCGGCAGCTTTTTCTGCAGCAGGCCAGACGCCACAACATTCCGCAGCACTTCCGCTGTACCGCCGCCAATCGTGAACATGCGCACGTCCCGCGCCATGCGTTCGAGCGGCAGGTTGCGGGAATATCCGCGCGCGCCGAATAGCTGCAGCGCCTCATTCACGACCTGGATGGCGTTTTCGGATGTGTAGATTTTGGCCTGGGCCGCCATCACCATATCCGGGAAGCCGTCACGCCCGCTTTCAGCGGCCTTATAAATAAGGGCCTGGGCAGCGGCGATGCGGATCGACATGTCGGCTAGATTCCACTGCACGCCTTGGAATTCGTTGATGGGGCGACCGAATTGTTCGCGCTCCTCGGTCCAATCCAGCGCCAATTCATAGGCACCTTCCATGATACCAAGTGCCACCGTACCTGCGCCAACACGCTGGGAGTTATAGGCGGTCATCAAGTCTGCGAAGCCTTTTTTCAGGCCGCGCGGTGGCATAACCAGCGCGGATGGCGGGAGTTGCATATCGTTGAATTCGATTTCAGCCTCTGGAATCCCGCGCAGGCCCATTGTCGGCTCGCGCTTCACAATCTCCAGTCCCTCGGTCTCATCTCGGATTGCCAGGAACCCGCCAACACCTTCGAAATTGCCATCCTCATCAAACACTTTGGCGAAGATCAGATGGAGGCGGGATACGCCGCCGCCAGTGATCCAATGTTTTTTGCCGTTCAACACATACTCTGTCTCTTATACACATCTGACGCTGCCGACGAATAGAGA
>CAJXVF010000579.1 GCA_913060845.1 uncultured Alphaproteobacteria bacterium
AGATCTACACCTCTCTATTCGTCGGCAGCGTCAGATGTGTATAAGAGACAGAAACCACGCGGTTCGCGACCTGGCGGGCAAAGCCCATCTCATGGGTGACGCAGATCATTGTCATGCCGCTTTCGGCCAGATCGACCATCACGTCCAGCACTTCCTTGATCATTTCAGGATCAAGTGCGGAGGTTGGCTCATCAAACAACATGATGCGCGGGTTCATGCAGAGCGCACGTGCAATCGCAACACGTTGTTGCTGGCCGCCGGAAAGCTGACCCGGGAATTTCGCTGCTTGTTCTGGAATTTTCACACGCTCCAGATATTGCATCGCAATTTCTTCGGCTTCGGCCTTCGGCTGCTTGCGCACCCAAAGCGGTGCCAGCGTGCAATTCTCCAGCACGCTCAAATGCGGAAACAGGTTGAAGCTTTGAAACACCATCCCAACTTCAGAACGCACGCTATCAATGTTCTTGAGGTCACTGGTAAGCTCAACGCCGTCAACAACAATATCGCCTTCCTGGTGCTCTTCCAGGCGATTGATGCAGCGCACCAACGTTGATTTGCCTGAGCCAGACGGACCGCACACAACGATGCGTTCGCCGCGCTCAACGGCCATGTTGATGTCTTTCAGAACGTGAAAATCGCCGAACCACTTGTTCACGTTCCGCATTGCGATCGCTGTATCTTCAGCCACGCGATGTCACTCCTGTTTTGCCTGGCTCTCTCTATTGGAAAGCCTTGAGCGGTATGCATCATACGACGCTAGAAGGGCCAAAAACGCAAGTCTTTATGCGGCTTCAACGTTGGATTTCGCCGGACCAGGCCAACATATGATGATTGCGGTCAGATCATCCGCGGGCTCAGCTTCACCGGCAAACGCGAGCACTGGCTTCACCAACGCATCCAACACTGCCGACGCGTCGCTCATACCAGCAACACCATCCAACGCTTCATCCGTGCGTTCAATCCCAAAGAGATCACCTGATATGTTCTGGGCTTCGGTAACGCCGTCGGTCACTACGACCAACACGTCGCCGGGCTGCATCTGTGCCTGATCGCTTGGGAATGGGAACTCGTCCAACAGGCAAAGCGGCGGCCCGCCCTCTCCTTCAAGACGCTCCTGGGAGCCATCGGAATGGATCAGCCATGGCTGCTCGTGACCAGCAGAACAGAATTCAAGCGCGCCCGTTTCCACATCCAGAATGCCGGCAAAGGCTGTGACGAACATGGTGCCTGGATTATCGCGGGCGATTTCGCTGTTCGCTTGTTCCAGCACCGCGCCAATGGACTCCATGTCTCGGAGTGCGGAAGATTTACAAAGCGCCTTAGAGATCGCCATGAACAGGCTGGCCTCTGGGCCTTTGCCTGACACGTCGCCAACCAGGAAGAACAGGCGCTTATCGTCTAGCAGGAAGAAGTCGTA
Source organism: uncultured Alphaproteobacteria bacterium (assembly GCA_913060845.1). Lineage (GTDB taxonomy): Bacteria > Pseudomonadota > Alphaproteobacteria > Bin95 > Bin95 > VMCJ01. The sequence continues at coordinate 1,418 of CAJXVF010000579.1, forward strand.
AAGGTCCCCGCCGACAGTTCGCGCGGGCTCACTGATGGCCGCGATAGAGAAGCGTTGTTCATCTGGGAAGACCTCTGCCGCTTTTGGCAGAATGCCCATCTGAAGGCGTTTGGCCGTCGCCATTTCAACATCGAGCCGCTGACTTACAGCTGCCGCCACACGCCGCTCCCGCTCACTGAGCGTCATGGACGCAAGAAACGCCAGCCCACCTGCAACAGCCACAGCAATCGCCGGAACAGCACCATCAAAGACATATTTAAATAAGACATAAGCAGCCATAGCCCCGCCTAAGGGCAAGATCACAAAACCTGCAGCCAGACATGCGCCCGTGGCCAACCGCAGACGCGGCGCGGCAAACGCAATCGTCAGTGCCAGCACAAGGGCCACAACAAATTCGGACTGCCCAGCCCATGCCGGGCGGGTAAGCCATGCGCCCAAGGCAACAGACTCAATCGTCTGCCGATGAATCTCAATCCCAGGTGTCAATTCGCCGAGCGGCGTAATTCGTTCATCAAGTCCGCCCGCGACTGAGTAGCCGACAAGTACGATTCTGCCAGTTAAAACTGACAAATCATCATCACTTTGCAGAAGTGAAAGAGCAGGAATTTCCACTGCCTTATTGCGTGGGCTGAACCAAGGACGGATCGGGCCATCAGATTCCGTCGTCAGCTGAAGCACCGGTTCTCTATTGCTCTGGAATTGAATGCCTGAAATGCCGTCACCGTCCGACATAACAATCAAATTATCTGAACCCGTGGCTACTCGGAGAATTTCCGCGACAAATCCTTGCATCAGAAACTCGCCGCCGACATCAAAGACCTGTCCGGTACGCCGCGCGATGCCATCGAAATGATTGTGCTGGGCAACAATGCCTTCGCCAACCGCAGTTTCGCGGATTAAGCCATGAGTGCGGAGTGGTTGAAAAGGACGTTTCCAGTCATGAACCTTCCCACGGACCCTTTCATCCCTGACAACGAGGTAAGATTCCATATCCGTTTCGTTCTGGGGCTGTCTCTTATACACATCTCCGAGCCCACGAGACCTC
>CAJXVF010000580.1 GCA_913060845.1 uncultured Alphaproteobacteria bacterium
ATAAGATACAGTTAGGAATGTGCGCGGATCGTGGGCCGGCCACTGGCTCGCAATTTGGTGGGTATGCGCACCGACGTCGAATGAAAGGATGCCATCGTGAGGCGTGACTTTCCGCACGACGTCAATGGCCTCATGCGGCGTCAGAACTGACACAGACGGGCGCAATGATTTCTGGAACGCCGCAGCGTGACCAGTGATTTCAGCGGCATCCCAGCTATTGGCGATTGCTGGAAGAGCAGCCAACCGGCCAACGGCATCATCCAGATCACCGATCGCTTCAGCTTCAAGCTTCACGCTGTCTACGATATCAGGGCTTTCGATATCAACTGCGACGAGCGGAACATCGCCAATCCAAGCCTCATACTCGACCTCAATCGTGTCGTAGCCAAGGCCGACGACCAGATCGCAGGAGTGGATGAACTTCCGTTGCACCTGGCGACGGGCGCGCTCAATGCAGCCAATTGCCAGTGGGTGATCATCGTCGATCAAGCCTTTGGCCATAGTGGTCGTGGCGAACGGCATGTTGTGCTTTTCGATGAACGCCAAGAGTTTGGCCGGATCGCCCATACGCATGGCGGACATGCCGATAACGGCGACTGGGCGTTTGGCAGCAGCGATGCGAGCGGCGGCACCGTCAATCTCTGCGTCACTGGCCTTGATGGCGAGCGCTTCTGCGGTGATGGGGCCGGATGGGGCACCTTTGGCTTCGGCCAGCGACACGTCTTCTGGCAGGTCGATATGCACGGGGCCTTGTGGCTCGGCCAGCGCGATGCAGATCGCTTCTTCCATCACTTCGGCCACATTGTCGTGGCGTGCGGCAAGGGTCGCCTTGGTGATGGGTTTGAACAGTGCGTGATGGTCAATCAGCATCTGAATGCGGCGACCAAGCAGGGGCGTGTTCAGATTGCAGGTGATTGCGATCATCGGCGAGCGGTCAAGGTAGGCAGAGCCAACACCCGTCGCCAGATTGGTCGCCCCTGGCCCAAGCGTGGCGATGCAGAGGCCTGGCTTGCCGGTCACGCGGCCCATGGAATCTGCAGCAAAGGAGGCCGAGCCTTCATGCGCTGTCAGCACAAATTCAACGCCGCCTTTGCGCATGGCTTCGATGAACGGCAACACATTACCACTGGGAATGCCAAAGCCGTGGGTGACGCCGGCATCTTTGAGAATTTTCACCATCAAGTCTGAGTTATTCACGTGCGGTATCGCCTTCTTTTGAACGGTCTAGTTTCGTGCAGCATTTCGGGTGTTAGAGAGCCAGTGATGCCGTCGCATCATCCTACCAATGCTACCCACATTTCTTGAGAGATACGCTGTTCCGGCTCATTCTGAAAGTGCGGCAATCGCGTCTGCCAACTGAATTGTACGGCGAGCGCCTTCTGCGTGCAGGTTTTCGATCAACTGCCCGTCTAATGTCACGACGCCTTGGCCTGCTGCGATACCGGCTTCATAGGCTTCAACGATGCGGCGGGCGTGGGCGATTTCGTCTGCTGATGGGCCGAATGCTTCATTGGCTGGACTGACTTGTTTTGGGTGGATAAGCGTCTTGCCATCGAAGCCCATCTGGGCGGCTTGCGTACAATGGGCAGCAAATTCTGCGTCATCTGGAAGATTAAGATGCACGCCGTCAAGGATTGCGCAGCCATGGGCGCGGGCGGCGAGAAGGCAAAGGCCAAAGCTGGTCATGAAAGGCGTGCGGTCGTGGGTGTGTGCAGCGCCTAAGTCCTTGGCTAAATCGGATGTGCCCATAACCAGCACGGTGAGACGCTGACTGGCGCTCGCGATATCTTCTGCTCGCAAGACGCCCAAGGGCGTTTCCACCATGGCCCAAAGCGCCATTGATGCGGGCGCGCCGGCTCCATCCAGTACAGCAAGCGCTTGACGCACCATCGCTGCTGATTCGATTTTTGGCACGACAGCAGCATGGGCGCCGGATTGGGCAATAGCCGTGAGGTCTGCCTGGCCCCAGGGTGTGTCCAGGCCATTGGCGCGAATCGCGATCTCACGCTGGCCGTATTCGCCTGATGCAGCAGCGGCGACGGCCATATCCCGTGCGGTCGCTTTGGCGTCTGGGGCTACGGCGTCCTCTAAATCGAAGATTAGTGCGTCCGCTGGTAAGGTTTTAGCCTTCTCCAAGGCTGAAGCGCGGGCGGCAGGCATATATAAAACGCTGCGACGCGGACGAATGTTGCTGGACGGTGCGGACAAAGGGGCGCTCCCACGTTATACATTGTCAATCAAGACGCTAGTTGCGTCGCATCCGGAGCTCTAAGTCAAGCCGACAATGACAAAAGGCCAAAGCGATCTTGTATTGACGCTGCAATCCAGCGTCGCAGCCGGTCATGTCGGCAACGCGGGTGCTGCGTTCGCAATGCAGCGGCTTGGCCGTGATGTGATGCGGATCGATACCTGTCTCTTATACACATCTCCGAGCCCACGAGACCTCTCTACATCTC
>CAJXVF010000581.1 GCA_913060845.1 uncultured Alphaproteobacteria bacterium
AAGACCGTCTATGCACTAACATTACACACCGACCACTCAGTGGGGGCTGAACACCTTTACTCTTGTTAACATCTAAAGCTATGAAGCCCAAGCAGCTTCTATCTTATTGATGCGTTTCAATATGCAAATAACAAATGTTATGCGCATCGCTTGAGTTTGCGGCCAAGCGTCTTTTGCGGCATGGATAGTTTCAGACCATTGAATTGGCGGTGGTTATTGTTAATTCTGAATTAAGGCGAAATTCGAATGGGTTGGTTTGTTCACCATGTGAATGTGCAGGCGCACAACGTTCGCGAGTCCGCCGCTTTTTACCGAGATATCATTGGGCTGAAGGACGGCGCTTGGGTGTACCCGGAAACGGTTGGCGAAGTTGGTCATAACCCGGACAGTATCGCTGCATTCGGCAGTTTAAACCGGGGGATTCATGTGGTGCGCGCGATTCCAACGTTCCCACGCGATAACAATCTCCTACATAACCCAACAATCGGTGGCCATTTCGCTTTCAACGTCCCGGATATCTTGGTCGTTAAGGCCAAACTGGAAGCGGCAGGCATTGCCGTTTCAGACGCTGGCGAATACGCAATGTCCGGCGTGCGCCAGATCTATTGCTACGATCCGAGCCACAATGTGATTGAGATCAACCAGATCGTAAATCCATCAGGCGGCCCGGCACCCGGCGCGGAGGAGACCAATGATCTCCGCTATGAGCCAGGAATGCATGAAGGCGAATGGGCGCTGCATCACGTAAACCTGCCAGCCCATGATGTGCGCGCGACAGCCACATTCTTCCGGGATTTGATCGGCCTGGAAGAAATGGCCTGGGAACCAGCAGCAGATTCTCCTGTTGCCGCCTACACATCAAATCCGGACAGCCTTGCAATGTTTGGGCACCAGAACCGTGGCCTGCATATCGCCAAACCGACACCTGCCTTCGCCTGGGACAATGGCTTCAAGCACAACCCTACAGTCGGCGGCCACTTCGCCCTCGTGGTGCAAAGCTTGGATGCCGTGAAGCAGCGCATGGATAAAGCGGGCGTCGTTTATACGGAAGCTGGCCCTTATGCGATGGCCGGCATGCGACAGCTCTATGCATACGATCCATCGCTCAATCTTGTTGAGATCGATGAAATTATCTAAACGACCGGCCCGCCGGCAATCTGAATACGACGCATAACGCGGCGTTCAGGCCCAGCGTCATGGATGGCGAGATGCTTGGTTGAGCGGTTGTCCCAAAAGGCCATGGTACCCGGCGTCCAACGAAAGCGGCAGGTGAATTCTGGGCGATGGCCCCATTCCAACAGCCAGTCGAGCAGGGGCTTGGATTCTGCTTCCGTCCAACCTTCAAAGCAGATCGAATATGACGCGTTCACGAACAGGCATTTCCGCCCTGATTCTGGATGGATTCGAATAACGGGATGCGCGTTTTCCGTCGGCTTCCAATCAGCGTCTTCCCGCACGACAGTCGCCCGCTTGGCGTTCAAAGCGTTAGAGGGACCCGCGACTTTTCTATCGGAATGCACGCATTCTAGGCTGGCTAGCATGTCCTTCATGCCGTCAGACAGCGCATCATACGCCTTCCATTGGCTCGCGAAGAGCGTATCGCCGCCCACACTTGGCGCTTCGATGGCATAGAGCAGCGCGCCCATAGGCGGCTCCGCCATCATCGTCGTGTCCGTATGCCATTCTTCGCCGACAATCCGCGTATCGCCGGGGGCGCGGGTGATGGTCACGACCTCCGGATCGTGGTCGCCGGTATTGAAATTCGGGTGGATGAATATTTCGCCGAACTTCCGGGCGAGCATTTTGTGCTGGTCCGTATCGAGCGTCTGGTCCCGGAAGAACAACACCCCATGCTCGGCCAGCTGCCCGCGAAGTTCCTGGGTCAGCCCATCTGAAACATCGCGCAAATCAATGCCAGAAATCTCAGCACCTACGGCACCTGATTGCTTCTTAACCTGCATCACACCCATCCTTATCAGCGGCATTACACCTTGAGCTTAGCAACAGCCGAGCCTTCATGAAAATCCCGCCTCTTCGCATCTGCCATGAACTTGTGCCAAGCTTTCGCAATCGAAGACCTTGAAGCTATAGGGCTGCTAAATATGTCATCGCTTACAATTGTCGCCGAAGGCTTGTCTTTCCCCGAAGGTCCCCGTTGGCATGATGGCGCTTTCTATTTCTCGGACTTTTATCAGCACAGCGTTTTCTGTATTGGCCAGAACGGTGCGCTGGAGACAGTAGCCGAGGTTCCCAATCAACCCTCCGGCCTCGGCTGGCTGCCTGACGGGCGGATGCTGATCGTCTCCATGACTGATCGCAAGCTGCTCTGCCAAGAAGCGGACGGCAGTCTTTCCGAACATGCTGACCTCTCATCTCTGGCAACATCCTACTGCAATGACATGGTGGTCGATGGCGAAGGCGGGGCGTATGTCGGCAATTTCGGCTTTAA
>CAJXVF010000582.1 GCA_913060845.1 uncultured Alphaproteobacteria bacterium
GCATGGCGTGGATGATGTTCGGCGAATTATAAACCAGCCCACCAATTCCAGGCTCTCGCCATGGGCCTGCTTCCTGCCGCCAATTTCCGGGCGATAGCGCGATATAAACTTCCTCGGGCGGGTGTTGGTGGTTCGGGTAGAACGTTTCTGGCGCTAATAGGCTAGCACCCATACGCAGATCCTGCCGAGCTTCAAGGCCGCCATCACCAATGATCATTCCAGTTGCGTGGGCATTCGGAAAATTGGGATCGTCCGTTTTTCGGTCTGCCCGGGCACTCCAGGCAATCTCTGGCTCTAAGTCCCGAAAGGCCGCCGTTAGCGCTTTGACGGATTGAATGTTTTCCGCCGTATCCAACACCGGCTGAATATGTGCGCAGGCAGGGTTTTCAGTTCTTTGGCGCGGGGTTTGAGGCCCAGGTTCGGCGAGTGCGGCGAACGTTTTCTTTGTGACCCTGGCGTGATCTGAGCCAGCGTCGCTGACATCGAGGATCGTTGTCTCCAGGGCGGTCAAAAACGCCTGTAAGGTAGGGGACCGCTCTGCCATTGCTCGCCTCCATTTTCTTGTGGTGCTTTGCAGATTGCCAGACTTCGCGGCATCGGGCCACGGGACTTAAGGTTGGTGGGGCGGTATACTCAGCTATCAGCGCGTCGCAATGGAATGAGATATGATGGATTTTGACAAACTGGTACAAGAACGCCGCAGCATTCGCGGGTACAAACAGAAACCAGTTCCAAAGGAAGTGATTGCGGAGATCATTGGCTTGGCCAAAGGTGCGCCATCCTCCATGAACACCCAGCCCTGGCATTTTCATGTCATTTCGGGGGAGCCGCTGGATCGTATCCGTGCAGGAAATACGGAACGTAATCTGGCTGGTGTTCCGGCGTCGCGCTAAATCCCTATGCATGGAGCCTATGAAGGCATTCATCGCCAGCGGCAGGTCGATATTGCGAAGCAGCTGTTCGCGGCCATGGGCATTGATCGCTACGACAAAGAACGTCGCCACGACTGGGTAATGCGCGGTTTCCGCCAGTTCGATGCACCGGTTTCTATTGTCGTGACTTATGACAAAGACCTAGACCCAGGTGCCTCTATCGCACATTTCGATTTAGGCGCTGTGACCTATGGTTTGGTCTTGGCAGCATGGACGCGCGGGCTAGGCGCGGTCATTAACGGCCAAGGCATCATGCAGTCACCAGTCGTGCGCGAACATGCGCAGATTCCGGATGATCAAGTGATCATGACCTGTGTCGCCATGGGCTATCCGGAAGATGATTTCGCAGCGAATGACGTTAAGTCTGTCCGCCGCGAGACCGATGAAATCGTTACGTTCGTTGGTTTTGACGAGGACGCATAACGGCTTCAGCAAAATCGCTGAAGTTTGATCGCATACAGGCGACTGGCGGCAGCAGGGTGACTTCTTTCAGTCCCGCTGCCTCCAACTGATCCAGCCGCTCATTGATCTCATCAGGTTCACCGATGAGGCCGCCGGCGACGCTGATCAGGTCTGGCGTGATGAACCGACGTTCCTCTGGCGGACAGAAGGCGCAATGGCCCCGATGCAGCATCTGATTGCGCCGTTCGGGCGGCATCGTTTGCTCCACATACGTCTTGTAGTCCTCCCAGGTGCCGCGCACGCGGTCTGAGACGAACTTATCGTGGCCGCGTTCCTGATAAAGCTCAAACCAGTAGTGCAGCGTGGATACCACCGCAGCATCGACTTCATTGATCACCCGTTCGCTGCTCAAAGTCTCACCGTGCTTCAAAACGCAGGCGAAGGTGAGGGCGGCTGTGTGGAAATCCTCCGGCCAGGGGCGGTCGACTTCAGCGGCACCAGTGCGGGCCGTTTCTATATTCCGGGCGAGCACGCCTAGCGGTTCGTTCCCTGCGCATATCCGCCCGTCGCCATAGGCACCTGCAGCTTTTAGGGCTTTCGGTCCATTAGCGCCGACATAAATCGGGACAGCGTTTTCCAGATTGAGGCTGTCTAGTTCCCGGTCCAAAAACCGGATCAGGCTCTTGTCGCCACCTGCCTCATAGGTGACTTCCTCACCGTGCAGCAGCCCTCGCACGACGCGGAGATAGTCCCGGAACGCCGCCGCCTTCATTGGTCGCCCGCCCATAATCCGCATAGCGGTATGGCCAGTGCCAATGCCCAGGAACGTCCGTCCCGGCGCCAATTTATTGATGGAGGCGATGGAATGTGCGGTCACCGGTGCCGTGCGTGTCCCGGCGATGGCGACGCCTGTGCCTAGCCGAATACGGGACGTGTGATGTGCGGCAAGCGCCAGCGTCGCGTAGCAATCAGACCAGATCATCTGGCTATCAGGTGCCCAGCCATGATCGTAACCGAGCGTTTCGAGTTCCTGGAATATCTGCCAGTCGCCGATATTGGTCGCGACCATGCCGCCGAATTTCATGGGGTCGTATCCTTAGAAGCT
>CAJXVF010000583.1 GCA_913060845.1 uncultured Alphaproteobacteria bacterium
CAGCGTCAGATGTGTATAAGAGACAGCTCATGGACAAGCTGGCTGAGTTCGTTATCGCCAAGCGCAAATTACTGCTGCCAGGAACGGCGCTGCTAGTGGCAGGGCTCGCTGTGGGCGTTAGCCAGCTCCGCTTGGAAGATGACTTCCTGCGTTATTTCGATGAACGATATGAGTTCCGCCAAGATGCTGACTTCATTGAAGAACGGCTGACTGGTGTCAGCGGTATCGAATTCCCCCTGCCCTCTGGCGAGGCCCAAGGCGTCAATGATCCGGCCTTCCTGAAAGAAGTGACTGCTTTCACGGATTGGCTCCGCGATCAGCCGGAAGTGACCTATGTCAGCAGCCTGACGGACACCATTAAACGCCTGAACATGAACATGCATGGCGATGACCCGGCCTTCTTCAAAATCCCGGACAATCGCGAGGAAGCCAGCCAATATCTGTTCCTATACGAATTGAGCATCGGCTACGGCATGGACCTGACGGACCGCATAGATGTGGACCGCCGCACCATGCGTGTCACAGTGCTTATGGCGAACGTGACAACCGCCGCCATGCGCGGCCTAACCCTGCGCGCAGGCGACTGGTTAAACGGCAATGCGCCCGTCATCCAATCCGGTTGGAAATCAGAAAACCCGGCAGTCAGGCTCGTCACACCAACTGGTGTCGTTCACGTGTTTAACCTGATCTCATACCGTGATGTCCGGGCGATGCTGTCTGGCACGCTCATCGCGCTGATCCTGATATCTGGCATTATCACCATCGCGCTCTGGAACCTGAAGATTGGGCTGGTAAGCCTGATCCCGAATATCATCCCCGCCGTTATGGCGTTCGGTATCTGGGGCTATGGGGTTGGCGCTGTCACTCTCGCAATTGCTGTCGTTTTAGCGGCGACGCTGGGGATTGTGGTGGACGATACAGTCCATTTCCTCTCCAAATACACCGAAGCCCGAAAGCGCGGGGCAAGCGCGGAGGATGGTGTACGTCATGCGTTCAAGTCCGTCGGCATGGCAATGTTCGTGACAACGCTTGGCCTGGTTGGCGGGTTTGCGGTGCTGGCCCAATCCGGCTTCGCTGTGAACGGCGACATGGCGAAATTGACCGCAATTACGATTACCTTGGCGCTCGTCGCTGACTTCCTCCTCCTGCCCTCCTTGCTGATTTGGCTCGAAACCCGGAGAAAACCGATGATCAAACCTGTCGCTGCTGCAACATTGGCGATCCTGCTGGCCGGTACGGCATTCACACCACGCCCCGCCAGCGCAGAAACACCTGAAGAAAAAGGCCGGGCCATCGCCGTCGAGGCAGACCAGCGCGACCTTGGCTTTGGCGATTTCACGGCGAATGGAGAGATGGTGCTGCGCGACAAGCAAGGCCGCGAGAGCCGCCGCGTATTCGACAACAAGACCCGCGAACGGCTCGAGACCAATGTCGGCGACTTCGGCGTCATCGTCTTCCGCAAGCCAAGGGACATCCGGGGGACGGCACTACTGACCCACGCCAATGTTGAACCGAATGACGACGACCAGTGGCTCTATCTCCCTGCCGTAAAGCGCGTGAAACGGATTTCGTCCTCCAATCGCACCGGAAAGTTCGTATCGTCAGAGTTCTCATACGAGGACCTCGGCAGCCAGGAAGTGGCGGACTACGATTACAAATGGCTCCGCGATGAGCCGTGCCCGACAGAACCAGCCCTGACCTGTCATGTTTCAGAGAGTGTTCCGAAGAACAAGAAATCTGGGTACTCCAAGCGCATTGCTTGGACGGACACTGCTGAATACCGCCTGCAAACCATCCACTTCTTCAATCGGCGCGGCGACCTGGAAAAGCAACTGACCTTCACGGGCTACCAGCAGTATCTCGGCAAATACTGGCGCGCTGGAACGATGCGGATGGAGAACAAGCAAACCGGTAAATCGACCGATCTGCTATGGACAAACTACAAGTTTGGCAATGGCTTGAGCGAAGCCGACTTTGACGCCAATCGCCTGAAGCGCCTGGCGCGGTAATGGGCGCGGTCCGCACATCCGCTTTGGCAACGCTGGCCCTCGCGTTAGCCGGGACACCTGCGCTCGCGGCACCACCAGAGCATCAGGAGATATTCGGTGAGATTGAGCTTGAGGCAACCGGGTTTGCCGAAGCGCCGCAATTCGCTGGCCAAGATCGCCATGCCGCCTCCATCGCTGGCACCGCGACGCTGCTGTTGGAATGGAATGACGGTGACATCGCCTTCAAGTTCACCCCCTTCGCCCGCTTCGATGAGGCGGATGATGATCGCACGCACGCCGATATCCGAGAATTGAAGGCCGATTATATCAGCGACCCATGGTCCGCAACATTTGGCATCGACACGGTATTTTGGGGGAAAACGGAGGCCGTCCATCTAGTCGACATCATCAACCAAACAGATCAGGTCGAGGACTGTCTCTTATACA
>CAJXVF010000584.1 GCA_913060845.1 uncultured Alphaproteobacteria bacterium
GCTCGGAGATGTGTATAAGAGACAGCGGCCAAGCATAGCATGCAGGCCGTTGGAGCGTGTCGGGCTGAGATGTTCGGCCAGGCCAATCTTTTCAATGAACCATGGGCTGGTTCCGAGAATTTCAGCGGGCGAGCGCGCGTTATAAACCCGCAACACAAGCGCAATCAGCCCGGCGACAATGGCAGCGTCAGTCGCGGCCCTAAATGTCAGCGCCCCGCCTTCTTCACCCGAAGTCAGCCACACGCGAGATTGGCACCCACGGATCAACGCGCCGTCAGGTCGGGCATCCTCTGGCAATTGATCAAGCTCACGGCCAAGGTCGATGATGTAGCGGTAGCGATCTGTCCAATCATCGAACAGGTCAAATTCATCGACAATCTCTTGCTGCGCGCCATTTATCGCGCTCAGATCAACATCTGAATTGGCAGCTTCGGGCGTGGATACAGGCGCAGTCATGCATAAGCCTCATCATTCGGGGCGACATAGCTTGGAAATAAGCCCTTCGGACAGTATGTATAGCCCCAACTGATCCGACAACATATCGCATAAGGTTTTGACGAGTATGTCAGATGAAATATTTGCTCCACGCCGCACCATCGAACAGGTGGAAGAAGGCAATGAGTTAGCGCCAAAATTTGATGACAACGGCCTGATTCCGGTCGTCACAACGGATTTCACATCAGGCGAAGTTCTGATGCATGGCTATATGAATGCGGAAGCGTTCAAGCGCACGCTGGAAATCGGTGAGGCACATTATTATAGCCGCAGCCGCCAGCAGCTTTGGCACAAGGGTGCCACTAGCGGCTTGGTGCAGACTGTGCGGGAATTCCGAATCGACGACGATCAGGACTGCATTTGGCTGCGTGTGAACGTAAATGGTGGTGCGAGCTGCCATGTCGGATATCGCTCATGCTTCTATCGGTCAGCTCCGATCGGTGCAGTTGGCCCGGTGGTGCTCAAGTTTGAAGAAACTGAGAAAGTGTTTGATCCGGTTGAAGTTTACGGTGATGCGCCGAATCCAACGAAGCTCTAGTAGCGCAGCGGAATATCGGCCTTAGATGATAGTTCAAGGCGGGCGAGGCAGTTCATCGCTTGACCATCAGCGCTGGAGCACGACACAACGTCGTTCACCAGGATTGAGCCAATGACGGAGCAATCCGTCTCTGGCATATCAAACAGGCGCACGGCGGTTTTCCGGGGGATCAGCGGTCCGAGTTCGACATAAAGCCGATTGCGGATAATGTCGTTCTTATCAAAGAACACTAAATCCAGCTTGAAGGCCTTGATGGCCGATTCCGCTGGATTGTTTGCCACCAGATAAACCCGGCAGATTGGGCCGTCTTGCTCTAGCCGATTAAGCTCAACCGGGAACTTTGCCGCGTCCTGCGCCATAGCTGGAACACTAGACAGCCCGCCCAGGATCAGCGCGCCAGCAAGCGCCAGCAAGCGAGGCATCCAAGGGCGATATGTCATGCACGTTTCTCCTGTTAACCATATTTGCGCGGAAGATACGCCAGCCCGGGCTTGTCGCCAACTAATCTCTAGCTCAGTTAGGTATTAATACCAGATCCTGCCCCAGAGTTCCCTGCTTAAGAGGATCAACTTGCTGAGGATGCGCCAGTAATTTGGCAGAATGAAGGCGTGATCCTGACAAAGCACCGGTTTAGGCTGCTATATCGAATCATCGCCTAAGGCCAGAGCCCAATGTCAGACGCGCCATCCAAACCCAATGCGCCCGAAGCAGCCGCAGCGCTTGGGCGCCTGATGGAAGTCATGCGCCGCCTCCGTGACCCAGTTGATGGCTGCCCTTGGGACTTAGTCCAAAACCACGGAACCATTGCACCCTACACAATTGAGGAAGCCTACGAGGTGGCTGACGCAATTGATCGGGAGGATGGTGCTGAGCTATGTGACGAGCTAGGCGACTTACTGCTTCAGGTTATCTTTCAGGCGCAAATCGCTGATGAAGCAGGGAATTTCAGGTTTTCTGACATCGCCAACGCGATCACTGAAAAGATGCTGCGCCGACATTCACACATTTTTGGGGACCCATCATCGGATGCTGCAAAGGCTGGCCCAGCAGGATGGGAAGCCATTAAAGCAGCGGAACGGGCTGCTAAAGTCGGTACAGCCGACAAACCCTCTAGCGCCCTTGATGGCGTCGCGGCCACCCTCCCCGCGATCGCTCGCGCCTACAAACTACAGCGCCGCGCAGGGCGGATCGGCTTCGACTTTCCGGACTGGCGGGACGCGCTTGCCAAAACCCACGAAGAACTCGTCGAGGTCGTCAAAGCGCAAGACGATAAGATGGCGATGGCAGAAGAGGTAGGCGACCTGCTATTCGCTGCCGTGAACCTGGCCCGGAAGCTAGACATAGATCCGGATCTGTCTCTTATACACATCTGACGCTGCCGACGAATAG
>CAJXVF010000585.1 GCA_913060845.1 uncultured Alphaproteobacteria bacterium
CGGAATGGTCCGTGCGCCGAATGATTTTGCCTATGGCGTCGGCAAAGCGACGGTTGTTTATATGACTAAGCAAATTGCTGGCGATTACGCGGAGCACGGGATCGTCTGCAATGCGGTGGCACCGGGCAAGATTTTGACAGGGAAGGCGGGGCCAGCAGCGTCTCAAGCCTCATTGGATTATTCCCATAGCCGCACACCTTGGCCGCGCCTGGGTCGCCCAAGCGATATTGCAAGCGCAGCGCTGTTCCTTGCAAGCGATGAGGCAACCTACATCACAGGTGAAAACCTGATGGTCGATGGCGGCTGGATGGCAAACTAAAGATCATTCCTAAGTGAAACTGGACTGGGTTTATGCTGAGACTGAAAATCAACGATTATGACATGGCATTCGTCGATGTTGGGCCTGGCGTCGGAGCAGGTGGCACGCCGCTCATCTGCATCCATGGCTCGTTGAATGATTACCGTGCCTGGTGGCCGGTTATGGGGCCACTGTCACGGGGACGGCGCGTCATAGCGCCAAGCCTTCGCCACTATTTTCCAGAGCATTGGAACGGGCAGGGCGGCAGCTTCACAATCGCTCAGCATATGGCGGATATGATCGCGTTCATTGAAGCGTTGGACTTAGGGCCGATTGACCTATTAGGCCACAGTCGTGGTGGTCACATCGCGTTTCGCGTTGCTGAGGAACGCCCAGACCTGCTTCGGCGGTTGGTGCTAGCAGAGCCAGGCGGTGAGTTGGATGCGTCGCTCGCGCCGCCTTCGGTTGATGGTGCCGCAAGCGCGCCGCGCACATATGTCGCCGAGGCAGCGGCGAAGATGCACGCTGACGATATCAATGGCGGCCTTCGCACGTTCAAAGATGGCGTTGATGGCCCTGGCACTTGGGATGGCTTGCCGGAAGCAGATAAACAACTCCGCCGCGATAATGCGTTCACGCTCCTAGCGCAAAGTAATGAACAGCGACAACCATTTGCGCGGAGTGAGGCCGAATCCATTAAAACGCCGACGCTGATAGTGGCAGGTGCCAATACGCATGGCGCACTGCCGATTATCGCCCGTGTTCTGGCTGAACACATTCAGGGCGCTGGTTATGTCAGCATTGCAGATGCGACCCACGTAATGTTCGCGCAACAACCTGTAGCGTTTTCTGAGGCTGTGCTGGCCTTCTTAGACAGCTAATTTACCAAGCGGCTTCTAGCAAACGCATTGCGCTGGCGATCTGCTCAGCTTCTGAGCGCACGCCGGCGTTTGCGTTAAAGTTTCGTAGCGTCGCGGCGGCCACTTGATGCAGGTCACCTTTCGGCACTTCAAGTTGGCGAAGACGTGTCGGCATACCGATTTCTGTGTAGATCGCTTCCAGCCTGTCGGCGACGGCTTGGGCGGCATCTTTGGCTTCCATCCCATCACTCCAGAGACCGAGCGCGCTTGCAACTTGGCGTGCTTGATCTTCTGGGATCGCATCTGCAACCCGAATGGCAGGCGCATGGACAACCGATGTGGATTCGCCCTGCCCGATATGGGGGTAGATAACGTGCAGCGCGGTTGAGATCGCGTAGTCCCCAGCAAAGACACCGCCCGCAAACCGGCCTTTGCCGTCATCCTCCGCCCGGTTCTGCAGAAATGCCGCTAACGCTAAGTCGCGGCGACGGTTTGGATCATCGAGCCCATGCATCAATCCTATATAAGCGCGGTGCGTGACCTTGAATGCTTGGTCCCGGTTACCTTCAACCAAAGGGTTCAGGCCAGTTTGCGCCATTCCTGCCAAGGTGCTGGAGAATACAGTAGTGGCCGTCGAGCGGATGACCTCCATGGGTGCGCCCAACAGCACTTCATCGTCCAGCAGAATTGCTTGCGGGCGGGTTTTGGGGTCGAAATATTCCATGCGTCCAGCAATGTCTGGGTTTTTGAGGCCGGTGCCAGCGCGGTTCATGGCGCTGGTGGGCGTCGCCGGAATATTGATGATTGGCGGCTTGGGCGCATTCAACCGGGGGCTATAGGCGGGTTTGCCTTCGGGATACTGCGTCATCAGGTCAAACGGATCGCCACTTTCACCCATGAAGATTGCGACTGCGCGCACGGCGACAAGCACACTGCCACCGCCAACGGCTATCAACAGATCAGCCCCTGCATCCTCCGCCGCCAGTTTGGCCGCCTGAACGGATGCAAACGTGCTGTCCTTGGCGATGCCGTCATAAACGCCTGCGAACGCGTCCCCCAATGCGGATTGAATGCGTTGGACTGTGTTGGTTCGTTGGTTAATCGACGGCGAGCAGATGACGAAGGCCCGCGTGGCTCCGGCGCGTTTCACGGAAGCCGCGAGGTTCTGTTCAATCACTCGGGGACTGACGAACAAGCGCCAATCATATCCAGCGGCTGTCTCTTATACACATCTGACGCTGCCGACGAATAGAGAGGTGTAGA
>CAJXVF010000586.1 GCA_913060845.1 uncultured Alphaproteobacteria bacterium
CCTCTCTATTCGTCGGCAGCGTCAGATGTGTATAAGAGACAGTGTCAGCATGGACGCCATCGGCAACATGTATGTCCGCCGCCCGGGCTCTGACCCGTCTGCCGCACCTGCTGCGACAGGCTCCCACCTGGATTCGCAACCGACTGGCGGCAAGTTCGACGGCGCGTTCGGCGTTCTAGCCGGTATGGAAGCCTTGTATGCCCTCGACGCTGCCGGGATCACGACGACCCGCCCGATTGAAGTCATCAACTTCACCAATGAAGAAGGTGGCCGTTTCCAACCGGGCGTGATGGGCAGCCAAGTTTATGCCCGTCCAGAAGAATTGGACCGCATGCTGAACGTTATCGGCCAGGACGGCGTAAAGCTGGCTGATGCACTGGCAGAAACACGCAATGTGCTTGGCCCCTTGGACGACCACCCGTTCAAAGCCGAAGTCGCAGGCTTCGTTGAAGCGCACATCGAGCAAGCGCCTAGGCTGGAGGAAACCGGCAACACCATCGGCGTGGTCACCGGCATCCAGGGCTCTCGCAAATATTCGGTCGAAGTGATTGGCGAGGAAGCGCATTCCGGCACCATGCCTATGCGCAGGCGGAAGGACGCAAGCCTTGCAGCCTCGCAGATGGTCGTTGGTCTGCACAGGCTCATGGAAGACCCGGCAGACGTGATCCGCTTCAATGTCGGTCGCATGCAAGCGCACCCAGGTGCGCCGTCAGTCGTACCAGGCCAAGTGCGGTTTTCAATTGATTTCCGCTGCCCAGACGATGAGGTGCGCGAAGCACTTGGCAGCCAAATCGCTGGATTGTGCAAAGCGCTTGCCGGACCATGCCAGGTCAATGTGAATGAGATTCAGCGCTCCAACACTGTGCCGTTTGATAAAGGCGTGATGGACATGATCCGCCGTGCTGCAGACCGTGCTGAGGCACCGAACATGGACCTCTTATCTGGTGCCGGGCATGACGCCCGCAACATGGCCGCGCTTTGCCCGGCGGGCATGGTGTTCGTGCCCTGCAAGGACGGAATCAGCCACAATGAGGCCGAATCCGCCACAGCATCCGACCTAGCCGCCGGCGCACGCGTTATTGCGCAGACGGTGGCGGAGATGGCCGGTTAGAGGGAGAGATGTCTGACTGAATAGTCCGCCACAGCCACAGAATTAGCCCTCTCCAATTGATAAGTGCACCGGAATGCCCGGTGATACTGGATCAATAAAAACGGGAGGACTGATTCTATGTTCAAAATGGAAAGGCGGGCATTCGGCCTGCAGGCGATTGCGGCGGGCGCAGCTGCCCTTGGCTTCGCTGGATATGCGGTTGCGGAAGAATTTCCGTCAAAGCCAATTGAAGTCGTGATCCATGCGAAATACGGCGGTGGCACTGACACTACAGCGCGTATGATGATGATCCGGACACGCCGTAATCTCGGCGGTGATATGGTCGTTGTTTCCAAGCGTGGCGGTGCCGGTGCAAAAGCGCAATCTTACGCGGCATCCAAACCGCGTGACGGCTATACGGTTCTCGCGTTGACGCAGACGCATCTCTACACAATCGCGCGCGGCAAATCTGATTTGAAGATTGAAGATCTTGTCGGCGTCGCCCGCGCGATGGATGACCCCACCTTCATCACCGTTCACAAGGACAGCAAGATCAAGTCCCTGGAAGACTTGATCGCTGCATCCAAGGTGAAGCCACTGAATTGGGGCGTTGCGCAGATTGGCGGCACCGAGCATATCGGCCTTGCCCGCTTCGCCAAAGCTGCTGGCATTCCTTACAAAGCCGTGCCGTTTGGTTCTGGCGCGCAGATGGTTCAAGCACTGCTGGCTGGAACAATCGATGCAACGCTGCCAAATGTCAGTGAAGCTATTGGCCAGATTGACCAGGGCTTGCTCGTTCCGGTCACCGTACTTTCCGACAACCGGCTTGCTGGCTATCCAGACGTTCCAACTGCTAAAGAAAAAGGCATTGATGTACGGGTAACAACGACGCGCGGCTATGCCGTTCTGAAGGGCACCCCACAGCCTATCATAGACAAGTTGTCCGCAGCATTGGTCAAAGCAATGAAGCATGACGTGTTCGCGAACTATCTCAGCGGATCAGGCCTGTCAGCCGAAGACAGTGTCGTTGGCAGCGAGCCTTGGACGCAGAATATTTAAGAAGAAATAGTAGCAGGACCCGCCGCCCGCCTGGCTATTCGGCCAACGCGGGCGGCGCATCCAGCACGGACAATTCCCATGACACAATCTGAAGTCGCTGGCGGCACTGGTCGGCGCATCATCCATCGCACCGATACAGTTGTCGCTGTCATATTGATTGGTGGCGCGCTGCTGCTTTGGCAGACGTCGAATAACTTTGAAGAAGCGCCAGCCTTGTTCTCTCAGAACATCTCTGCGGACATGTTTCCAAAGATTCTGCTGGTCTGCA
>CAJXVF010000587.1 GCA_913060845.1 uncultured Alphaproteobacteria bacterium
TACGAGATGTAGAGAGGTCTCGTGGGCTCGGAGATGTGTATAAGAGACAGTGTTGTAGAACCCGATCACCATCAGTAATTCCGTCTTTTCACGATGGCTGAATGTGGCCTCCATAGCTGCAAAGGTTTCATCCTTTACGCGGACATTGGCTAGCACTTCATCCGTTACGCGAATGGCCAGCTTTTCGCGGTCTGTGAAGACATCGGAGGTTTCACCTGCGGGTACAGCTTCGATCTGTGCATCCGTCATGCCGCAATCGCGCCCGACGATCTTGTGTTGATGCACTTCGTAGGTTGATCCGGTGACATGCCCAACCCGCAGGATCACTATCTCCCGCAGAACGGGGTCAAGTACGCCTTTGAACAAAAGGGCGTTTCCAAGCCGCATGAATGGGCGAACGGCAGTCTCGGCGTGCGCCATCATGTGGAAGACATTCACCATCGGATCAATCCGACGCATGAATGCGCCAACCTCCGGATCCAAGGTGTCCAAGTCAGGATAAGGGATGCGGGCCATTGAGTTTTCCTTCAGCTATGCGTTTTACGCAAAGAATGTAGTCAAAAACGTCTATTCTAATGTGAGGCAGCGCAATCTATCTCTTAGTCATCGGCTTCGGGAAATCTTTCCCAGGCCAAAGAAACAAGGATATCAAGGTCATGCGTCGCGACATCAGCTTAACAAGCCTCTCCGCAATCGCAGCTGTGTATTTTGGCCTGATCGCTGGCTATATGGTGTTTGGCATTGAAGAAACCAGCCGCCTCATCATTGGCTAAATTTCGATGATGGACCGCAGCGACGGCGTCGGACCGCTCGCCAGTTTGGCGATGTCTGGCGCTGGACGCTTGAGGTCCGTTGTCCGTGCGAAGGCTTGCTCTAGCGCGTGGGCGGCACCTAGCACGAATGCATCGTCTTTCGCTGCGCCGACGATTTGAAGCCCGAATGGCATGCCCTTTTCGTCTAGCCCGCAAGGGATAGTCGCCGCGGGGCAGGTGGTTAGGGTAATGCCGTAGGTGGGCGCCAGCCAGGAATAGTAGGTTTCCAGTGGCTCACCGTTCATTTCCTCTAGGTACCAAGTTGACCAGGGGAATGGTGTGATTGGCACGGTTGGGCCGA
Source organism: uncultured Alphaproteobacteria bacterium (assembly GCA_913060845.1). Taxonomy (GTDB): domain Bacteria; phylum Pseudomonadota; class Alphaproteobacteria; order Bin95; family Bin95; genus VMCJ01. The sequence continues at coordinate 1,114 of CAJXVF010000587.1, forward strand.
TCAGCAGATCGAATTCTTGGAAGAAGCTTTCCGTCCGGCGATACAGGTTGGTGTGCTCTACATCGGCCTTAGCGACATCCGCCAGGCTCATTGCGGCACCTTGCTCATAGTTGGCGAGCACGTTTGGCCCGAGCAGGCTCTTGTCCCGCTCATAGGTTTCTTTGTGGCTCGCGACAAAGCTGAGCGCGCGGAGGACGCCGAATATGCCGTCTGCATCGCCTAAATCTGGCGTCGCCTCGCTGCATTCGTTGAAATAGCCCTTAATGGCCGCGACCTTCTTCTTGAAGGTTTCGGCATAGGCGTTATCAACCTTCGCGAAGCCAAAATCTGTGGTCCACGCGACGCGCAGCCCGCCAAGGTCCACCGGTTGCGGAGACTGCAACATCATCGGATCAACGGCTGTCGCAAGGGGGTCACGAGGATCATCTGCCGCCTGTTCGGCCAGAAGCATGCAGATATCTTCGATGTTTCGGCCCATCGGGCCAGAGACGCTAAGCGGAGACCAGCCGAGATTGCGTTTCATCGTCGGCACGAGACCAGGCGTTGGCCTAAAGCCGGAAACGCCACAATAAGCAGCAGGAATACGCAGGCTTCCGCCCATGTCAGACCCTGTTGCCAACAGCGTCATGCCACAGGCCAATGCTGCAGCGGAGCCGCCGGAAGAACCGCCAGCATTTAGGTCTGGATTGAATGGATTGCCCGTAGCGCCCCAAACTGGGTTCCGTGTATTGGCTCCGGCACCAAATTCCGGCGTGTTGCTTTTGCAGAATACAATGCCGCCCGCGTTCTTCACCCGGCCAACCATGACCGAGTCGTGGTCTGGCACGAAATCTTTGAACTGTGGTGAGCCGTAGGTGGTGCGGAGGCCGTCCGTCTCGTCTAGGTCCTTCACGGCGACGGGCAGGCCATGGAGTGTTGGTAGATCATCGCCGCGTAACACGGTGCGTTCTGCTTCAACGGCTTGAACACGCGCCCGGTCAAAATCCCGTTCGCAGATCGCGTTGACGGCAGGATCGACCGCTTCGATCCGCTCAACGCAGGCTTCGAGCAATTCGACGGGTGAGATTTCCTTGCTGCCGATGCGCTGGCGGGCTTCTTTCGCGGTCAGGTCAGTCAGGCTAGCGTCGGCCATGGGGATATCTCCGTTCGATACTAAATTACGGCGCGGCCGCGGGCTTGCGCCTCAACGGCAGCGACAGCTGTCATGTTGAGCACCGTGCGGGCGGTCGCAGCTGGCGTCAACACGTGGGCGGGTTCAGCAGCACCCAGCAGGATTGGGCCAACATGTAGGCCCTGTCTCT
>CAJXVF010000588.1 GCA_913060845.1 uncultured Alphaproteobacteria bacterium
ATCTACACCTCTCTATTCGTCGGCAGCGTCAGATGTGTATAAGAGACAGTCCAAGATCACTTCGTCCAGAAACACGCCCTTGGCGTCACAGAGCGCACAAGGGTCTTCGAATTTTTGCGGCTCAAACGGATAATCATCGAAGTCCAGGCTGCGGACTTTGGTATAGGGCGGGATCGCATAAATCCGTTTTTCCCGCCCAGCGCCAAATAATTGCAGCGCCGGCATTGAATGCATTTTGGGGTTATCGAACTTCGGAATTGGTGACGGCGCCATCATGTAGCGGGCGTTCACCTCAACCGGATAATCATAGGTCGTGGTGATTTCACCATGCCGCGAAATATCCTCATACAGCTTGACCTGCATCAGGCCGTATTCCGCAAAAGCGTGCATTTTTCTGGTTTCAGTTTCGCGCGGCTCCAGCTTACGCAAAGGCTCTGGCATCGGCACCTGATAGACGATCACCTGATCTTCTCTGAGCGCCTTTTCGGGGATGCGATGGCGGGTCTGAATGACCGTCGCCTCCGTCGTCGCCTCCGTCACTGGAACGCCTGCTGTGCGATTAAAGAAGCGACGGATGGAGACTGCGTTCGTCGTATCATCGGCTCCCTGGTCAATCACCTTCAGCACATCATCGACGCCAAGGATTGAGGCCGTTACCTGCATGCCGCCTGTACCCCAGCCATAAGCCACCGGCATCTCTCTGCCGCCGAACGGCACCTGATATCCGGGTATGGCAACGGCTTTTAGCAAGGCACGGCGGATCATCCGCTTAGTCTGCTCGTCCAGGTAGGCGAAATTATAGACGCCATCGATGGAATGGAATTGCGCGCCGGAACCGGCTGGCTGAAGAGCGCTCATTCTGCTGCCTCCTTCTGCATGGCTTCCGCCGAAGCACGCATGCCGCGCAGCATCACCAGCTCGGACTGGAAATCGACGTAGTGCGGTAATTTCAAGTGCGAAACGAAGCCGGATGCCTCAACGTTATCGCTGTGGGAGAGAACGAATTCCTCATCCTGCGGTGGATGCAGCCTATCTTCCGCCAATTCATCTGCGCGCAATGCCCGGTCAACCAGTGCCATGCCCATGGTTTTGCGCTCAGCCTGCCCGAAGGCCAGGCCATATCCACGTGTGAACTGGGGCGCGATGCCTTTGGCACCCTTGAACTGGTTGACCATCTGACATTCCGTCACCTCAATCTGGCCAAGCGCTATTGGGAAACCGAGTTCTTCTGGTGTGAATTCCACCTGCACGGTTCCCATGCGGATCTCGCCAGCAAAAGGATGGTTCCGCCCATAGCCGCGCTGGGTCGAATATCCAAGTGCCAGGAGAAAACCTTCATCGCCTCTGAATAGGTTCTGGAGGCGTTGATCGCGACCAGCAGGAAACTGCATGGGCTCCCGCGTCAGGTCATAGGGCTGCTCCGGGCCGGGAGGTGGCGTCTCTGGCTCAATCAATCCTTCGTGGCCAAGAATATCGGCGACGCGCGGCATGGCGGCGTCTGTCGCGTCTTCCTCTGGCGCAACCGGCGGCACCTCGCCCCTTGCCGCTAGGGTGAAATCGAGCAGGCGGTGGGTGTAATCGTATGTCGGTCCAAGCACTTGCCCGCCCGGCAGGTCCTTGAACGCGGCGGAGATACGGCGGCGAATGGTCATGGCGCCTGTGTCTATGGGCGCGCTGGCACCGAACCGCGGCAAGGTCGTGCGGAACGCCCGCAGCAGAAATATCGCTTCGACCAAGTCCCCCTGCGCTTGCTTGATCGCTAGCGCGGCCAAGTCTGGGTCATAGAGCGAGCCTTCGGTCATTACCCGATCAACGGCACCGCCGAGTTGTTCCCGGATTTGCGCTGCTTCAAGCTCTGGGACAGCCGGATCGCCCCGCCGCTCTTCGGCTATAAGCGCGTGGCTGTTCTCAATCGCCGCCTCGCCGCCTTTGGTCGCGACATACATGGGCGCTTACTCCTTCACAGGTTCTGCAGCGACAGTGCGCGGCAGACCAACCACTGCGGAACTAGCCGCGAAAACAACGTCATACCCAAGCGGATAAAGCGCCTGATTACGCGCCCATGCCTTCCAGAACGCTGCACCGGCGCCATCCGATGCCACGTCTTGCACCGTTTTGACACCAGGTCCTGTCAGCCGCATTGGCGCACCGCCGGTAAAGTCCGCCACCGCACATAGCAAAGTCGCGGATCGATCCGGATACTGATCTTCGCCAATCCGAAAGGCATCAAAATCTGCATGTTCCGAGTCGAGTAGGATCGCGAATTGGGCATCGCCCGGCGCATTCACAATCGGCGCACCGGCGTGGAAGCGAATGAAGGCTTCGGCAGAAGCGTTCCGGGCTGAGCCGTCCAGATAGACCGGCGTATCAGCTGTCTCTTATACACATCTCCGAGCCCACGAGACCTCTCTA
>CAJXVF010000589.1 GCA_913060845.1 uncultured Alphaproteobacteria bacterium
CTCGTGGGCTCGGAGATGTGTATAAGAGACAGATCAAAAAGCGCTGGATCGCCTCGGAACTTATTGACGATATAACCTTTGAGGCGGCTCCTGTCGGCATCATCCAGCAACACCCAACTGCCGACGATCCCAGCGATCACACCGCCCCGTTCAATATCACCAATCAGAATGACAGGTAGGTTCGCCGCTTCGGCAAAGCCCATATTGGCGATATCGCCGTCACGCAGATTTACTTCTGCGGCACCTCCGGCACCTTCAACCAGCACAAGGTCCGCGCCCTGGGCATTACGGGCAAATGCGGCAAGCGCCAGGGGCAGCAGCTTCGGCTTGATGGCGGGGTATTCCTGCGCCGATGTCCGGCCCCATACTTTGCCTGATACAACGATCTGGCTTGTGCGTTCGCCATCTGGCTTCAGCAGCACCGGGTTCATATCAACATGCGGTTCAAGCCCTGCTGCGCGCGCCTGTAGCGCCTGCGCCCGACCAATCTCACCGCCTTCTGCGGTTGCAGCAGCGTTGTTGGACATGTTTTGGGACTTGAATGGCCGCACTTTCAGGCCGCGGCGGGTGTAGGCACGCGCCAACCCCGCAACGAGCATGGACTTGCCAACGTCAGACCCAACGCCCTGGATCATCAGCGCCCTAGCTGACACGTCGCCACGCCTCCGCCAGCCGCACGAACTCGGCGATATCCAGTGTCTCTGCACGTCTGGCACCATCGATGCCCGCCGGGTCCAAGATCGATTCTGGCGGGCAGCCAAGCGCTTTCAGCGATTGTCGCAGCATCTTGCGTCGCTGGCCGAAGGCAGCCGCTACGACCCGTTCCATGGCTGTGAATGCCTTTAATCCGGGCGCAGCATCGCTCGGTGCCAGCCGAACGACCGAGGAGACGACCTTTGGCGGTGGCGTGAATGCGCCGCCCGGTAGGTCGAACAGCTTTTGTGGGCGGGTTAGCCATTGGGTCATCACGGAAAGACGGCCATAGCTCTTGGTGCCAGGTTTCGCGACGAGACGATCTGCCACCTCTCGTTGGAACATCAGCGTCATGCCTTCAATGGCGGTCGCGTCCTCGGCTATGGCTTTGAGCCAGTCGATGAGCAGCGGCGTCGCAACATTGTACGGTAGGTTGGCGACAATCTGGCGTGGTGCTGTTCCAAGCTGTTGTATGTCCAACGTTAAGGCATCAGCTTCAACAAGCTCAATTTTGCCTGGAACAGCGTCGCTAAGTTCGCCGATGACCGCCACGCAGCGTGGGTCAATCTCCACCGCGATCAAGCGTTCTGCACCCGCGTCAAGCAAAGCCCGCGTCAGGCCGCCGGGGCCAGGGCCGATTTCAATGACAGTGCGGCCCGCCAAGTTACCCGGCGCTGCTGCAATCCGGGCAAGGATGTTTGGGTCCGTCAGGAAGTGCTGGCCGAAGCGCTTGTCCGCTGCCAGATCATGGGTGCGAATAACGTCGCGTAGAGATGGCAGCGTTTCGAGGGTCATACCCTGTCAGCGCCCAGCCTGTCGCCTTGCTGCAATCGCAGCCGCCATATCCAGTGCAGCCAAAAAGCTGGAGGTATCTGCTTTACCCTGACCGGCGATATCGAACGCGGTGCCATGATCTGGCGATGTGCGCACCACTGGTAAGCCGAGTGTGGCATTGACGCCGGAGCGGAAGTCCAATGTTTTTAGCGGGATAAGCGCTTGATCATGATACATGCAGAGTGCGGCGTCATAGTGGGTACGCGCTTCTTCATGAAACATAGAATCGGGGCTGAGCGGGCCGACGGCATGCAAGCCTGCCGCGTTCAACGCATCAACGGCTGGACGGATAATGGCCTCGTCCTCCGTCCCCATTTTACCTTCTTCACCCGCATGCGGGTTTAGCCCGGCAATGGCGAGACGAACGGGATCATGGCCGAAGTCCTGAGCCAGCGCTGTCGCCATGAGCTTGCCGAGCGTGATGATTGCGTCAGTCGTAATAGCGTCGATAGCAGCCCGGAGCGGTAGGTGTGTCGTCAGCGGGACGACCTTCAGGCTAGGGCTGGCCAGCAGCATAATCGGATGTGCTGTCGGATCGCTGAGCGCGCCGACATATTCCGTCTGGCCCGGATACGCAAAGCCATGGTCGTAGAGGCTTTTCTTGTAAACCGGATTGGTCACAAGCCCACCCACACGCCCCGCTAGGGAGAGTTCTACCGCAAGACGGATCGCCTCAATCGCTGCCGCTGCATGCTTGGGCGAGGGCTTACCGGGTGTCACAGGGCCAAGTGGATCAAGTGGCAACACCGGCAGAGCATCCGCGAATATGTTTGCGGAGTCTTCTGGTGTGGTTTCGTGAATAGGCACGTCGACGCCAAGGCGCTTGGCTAGGCCCTGTCTCTTATACACATCTCCGAGCCCACGAGACCTCTCTACATCT
>CAJXVF010000590.1 GCA_913060845.1 uncultured Alphaproteobacteria bacterium
GCGTCAGATGTGTAAAAGAGACAGGAAGATGATCATGCGCGCGCTTTCCACCGACACCGGCACCGTCACCTTCCATGACGACGGCGAGCCGGTCGACGTGCTGGCGCTCAAGGGCCGGGAGCTCAAGGATTTCCGCCGCCGGGTGCAGTTCATCTTCCAGGACCCCTTCGGCTCCCTGAACCCGCGCATGACCGTGTTCGAGATCATCGCCGAGCCTTTGGTCATCCATGACATCGGCACCGCCGAGACCCGCGCCGACACGGTGCGCGAACTTATGCGCCTGGTCGGCCTCGACCCTCGTTTCCTCAACCGTTATCCCCACAGCTTCTCCGGCGGCCAGCGCCAGCGCATCGGCATCGCCCGTGCGCTTGCCCTGAACCCGAAACTGATCATCGGGGATGAGCCGGTATCCGCGCTCGACGTCTCGATTCAGGCCCAGGTTATCAACCTGATGATGGACCTGCAGGAAGAAATGAACGTCGCCTATCTATTCATCGCCCATGATTTGGCGGTGGTAGAGCATATCAGCGACGACGTGGCGGTGATGTACCTTGGTCGCATTGTTGAGTTCGCGGACAAGAAGACCCTCTTCACAAACCCGCAGCACCCTTACACAGAGGCGTTGCTTTCAGCTGCTCCCATCCCGGATCCAACCATCCGGCGCGAGAAGAAAATTCTCCAGGGCGACGTTCCAAGCCCGATCAACCCGCCTAAAGGCTGCCACTTCCATACGCGTTGTCCTTACGCGACAGACCAATGTCGCGTGGAAGAACCCATCCTGAAAGACCTAGGTGGCGGGCATACGGTGGCGTGTCACCTCAGGTAGATCGCCGCCGGTGTGATCACCCATCCGCAATTTTGCGCCAGTAGAGTTCACGGTGGTAGATGACGCCATTTACGTCTTTTGGCGGCGGCTGAAGGATCATCAAGCCGTCTTCGAAGCGGACTTGGCGGATTTGGTCGGTATCCATGCGGGCGGGGTCTGAGCTGGCGTCGACGCGAGTGATCAGGGTTTCGCCATCGAAGGTGGATGCACCGCAATAGCTCGTATATTCTCGTGTCTCGCCCTCAGGCAGCGTTGCGCGGCCATCGATGAGGACAGCGGCCATCCGGCCATCACGGGTCAGTACAACATTGCCGATGGCTTTCTCACCGCCATATGGCGGTGGGAGCGGTGCGCCATTCGGGTCTTTGGATTGGCCGCGCACAAGCTTCCATGTGCCGTATACGCCTGCCATCGGGTGCGTCTTTGTATCAGTCATCAAGAAAATCCTTCAGCAGAGCGTTGTAAGCGGCGGGCTGTTCCATATAGGCGGCGTGGCCTGCATCCGCGACGATTTCTAGCCGAGCACCGGGAACGGTTTCTGCGACGGCTTTAGTTTGTGGTGCGGGTGCGATTTTGTCATTGACACCGGCGATTACCAATGTTGGCTGTTCTATTGTTGGCAGGATCGCGCGGTTATCCGCCCCTTTCAGCAGAGACACGGCGGCTGCGTATCCAGTTTCCCGAATTTCACCGGCAATGCTTGCGACTTCATCGAAGACTGGGCTGGCCTCGCCAACCATTCCTTTGGCGCGGGCTTCACCGAACATGCGGTCATCCATCGCCCGGCGTTCAGCCAAGCGCATGTCGTAGCTCGTTGGGTCATCGGCACCAAAAGACACTTTGGTAGACGAAAGCACGACCTTTCCAACACGCATCGGCGCCAGTCGCGCGATCCAGGGACCGACAGCGCCGCCCATGGAGTGGCCGACCAGATCGAAGTCATCCACGTCCGCCGCATCAAGAGCCGCCAGCAGCGTCTTTGCAAAGTCATGGCAGGTTGGTTTGCCGCCTGGGAAGTCATCAGAATCGCCGTAGCCAGGGCAATCCCATGCAATGATGTGACGAATATCTGCCAAGTCACCCAACTGCCGATCCCAGGACTTGGAGGACCCGCCAAGCCCGTGCAGCAGCACTAGGGCGCGACCTTTGCCAGCCTGTCGGAGAGCGATCTGTCCTGCAGGTGTTTTGAATTTGGTGATGGTTCCGCCGCTCATGGCTTGATGCCCCGTTGATTGATGATTTCCCGGCGCCAGAGGTATAGCCCCGCCGCCGCTACGATAGCCGCGCCGATGACTTTCTGCAGCCCCGGCGTTTCTCCCCAAACGATATAACCAATGCCGGCTGCCCAGATGAGTGAGAGATATTTGAGCGGGGCAACGACCGCGCCCGACGCCAGTTTGAACGCCGCTATTGTCAGCCGGTTGGAGAGTGCGAGCATCGCCCCGGCCCCAAGCAGCAATAGCCAGGATTCGTTTGAAACCGGCGATGCGCCCAGTACAGGCAGGCTAGCGAACCCGCCAACAGTCGCGATCAGCATGGTCCAGAGCAGGATCTGTCTCTTATACACATCTGACGCTGCC
>CAJXVF010000591.1 GCA_913060845.1 uncultured Alphaproteobacteria bacterium
CGTCGGCAGCGTCAGATGTGTATAAGAGACAGTCTTCAGCAAGCGTTCTTGCGTGAAATTCAGATCAATCCCGCCGCAATACGCCTTCGTGGTGCGGGAAACGCCGCCAGCCATTTGCCAAAGCGGCTGTCCCCGCGCATGTCCGCGTAGATCCCAAAGTGCGATGTCGACGGCTGAAATAGCAAAAGACGCAATCCCGCCACGGGCGACATAATGCACATGCCATTGCATGGCGTCATACAGCGCCTCCACGTCATCTGGCGCTTGGCCAACTAAGAATGGCGCCAAGTCGTGCTCAATCATCGCCGCGACAGCGAACCCGCCGCGCCCGCCTGTATAGCTGTAACCCGTGCCGGACCGACCATCATCCAAATGCACGGTTGCGGTTATCAGCTCGAAATGCGTGTGCGTGCCATGCTTCGCATCCGCCAGCGGTTCATCCAGCGGTACATGGAAAAGGCGCGTCTCGATATGGTCAATTTTAGCCATGCTTAGTCCTGTCTGGCGGCATCTGTAGTCTTAGAGACGCAATTTTGGCCTCAAGCGCCTGTCCGGCGAGAGCCGGGCGCTGGCGGATCGTTGGGCGGCCCTGCAAAACATTGGGCTTTGGCCATCCATGTATTCGCGTTTGGGCCAGTAACAGTCAGGCCGACATCCTGAATGTTTCGTGTTTGCGCGACCACTTGGCAGAAATCTGTGGCGGGGCCTTCTACGCGTTCACTGGGCGCTGATGTGTCGGCATTCCATTCCCAGATTGCGCCCGAAGGGGCGGTCAGTCGGATATGCGGTGGTGGGCCGGGTGGGTCTTCGTTCCGGTTCTGGAAGGTCCAGCCATAGGTGATGGCTCCAAGGTGTGCGATGGCGCGAATGCCTTCATGGTCCTTACGCTCGACGCCCAGAAGGTCATAGATCGCCTGTGAATGGGACCAGGTCTCCATCAACCGTGCCGTAATGCTGGAGCGGGCGCTCATATCCGGACCAACCCATTTTACGCGAAGTTTTGGATCTGCCTCAGCATAGGCGGCGGCGGTTTTACTCGATGATTCGCGCCATGCGGCTGCGAGCGCACGGCCTTGTACCCCATCAACCCATCGCCGTTGGTAGGATAGAAGCGTCTCTCCGCCGTCCTGCGCTTTCCGGCGAATTGCACGGGCCTCTGCATAAGCGTCCGGCTCCATCAGCGTTTGCCGGGCTGACGTATCACCCATATAGAGATGAGACATGATGTCGTTGATGGACCAGCCTTTGAACGCTGTTTCACGGGCAAAATCAGCATCGCTTAAGGGAGCGAGTAGAGTGGCGAGCGCAGCGCACTCAGCTTCGAAATCTTTGGCTTCAGCGATCATCGGGAACTCCATCAATAGGCTACTGGCGTAATGTTGATGGAAGTGTCACCCGTAGGCCGCAACAGATGCAAGCTGGCGTTTCCGTTGGCTGCGAGGCAAACTTGGCCGAACTCATTATTCAGGGGAGGGGCCGCTATGCCCATCGGTTTTCGTGTCCGCAAGAATGCAGACAAAGTTTCGGCAGATTTGGTCGCGCAATATCAACATATGCCGGTTGCGAACGTGTCGGACAGCATGTCCCGGATGACAGCTGGCGGCCCTCGACTTCGGCCAATGCATGCGTCTGGCCAACTTTCGGGCCCGGCACTTACGGTGAAGACACGCCCTGGCGATAATCTGATGCTGCATAAGGCCATTGATATGGCTGACCCAGGCGATGTCATCGTTTGCGACGGTGGTGGCGACCTCACCAATTCGCTGATGGGGGAGATCATGCTCTTACTTGCAATGTCGCGCGGTGTTGCTGGATTCGTGCTGGATGGCGCAATCCGAGATCTAGACGCATTCCAGAAACGGAACCTGCCGGTCTTTGCAGCAGGCGTCAGCCATCGCGGCCCTTACAAAGATGGCCCCGGTGAAATTGGCTATGAGATTGCGATCGACGGCATGGTTATCCGGCCTGGCGATCTGATGATCGGCGATTGGGATGGCTGCCTATGCGTTCCAAAAGAGGATGCCGCCGACGTATTGAAAGCCACCGAGGCGAAGAATGCAGCTGAAATTCAGCAGTTTGCAGATATCGACGCTGGCAAGGCAGACCGCGCCTGGGTCGACGCGAGTTTAAAACACCTGGGCTGCAGCTTCGAGGACTAGGTCCGCCTCAAGTATTGAGGAAATTTAGTGGTAGGCCAGCCTTTGGCCAGGTGCATGAGACGAGCGTTCCACCCAGTGATAGGGTGATGAATGCCGTTTTCATGCCCGCACCACCGAAGCAAATATTGGTGGTGTAAGGATCAGGCATCGGAACGTGATCGACGCTAGACCCATCTGGCGCGATTACGGTAATGCCGCCGTCCATCAACGTCTGTCTCTTATACACATCTGACGCTGCCGACGAA
>CAJXVF010000592.1 GCA_913060845.1 uncultured Alphaproteobacteria bacterium
GGGCGAAGCTGATCACGGATGTCGTGCCGCCACAAATTGCAGCTCGTGTGCCGGATTCAAACGTTTCAGCGTTTTCGCCGCCAGTCGAGCTGATTTGGTCGATATGACAATGGCTGTCGATGCCGCCCGGAACAACGATCTTGCCGCTGGCATCAATTTCTTTGTCGCCAGGGGCAAGGTCTTTGCCGACAGCGACAATGCTTTCGCCGATAATCCCGATATCGCCTTCAAACACGTTGCTTGCCGTAGCGATCGTGCCGCCTCGGATTACGGTATCAAAGTTCGCCATTGCCTGTGCGCTCCGCCATAAAATTGAAGCGGTAAGCTTAGGCTGTCAGCAGGAGGGCGCCAAGCGCGACGCCGCTCCTTTTGCTGCGGATCAATAGAAGATTTTGCTCTGATCCATATTGGCGTACATGCCTGCCACTTCTTCGGCATAGCCATTGTAAAGCAACGTCGGCACCCGCCCATCTTTGCCAAGCTGGCGTTCGGTCGCCTGGCTCCAACGTGGGTGATCAACTTCAGGGTTCACATTGGCATAGAAGCCATATTCCCGCCGCGCCAATTGCTCCCAAAAGCTTTTGGGCGGTTTGTCTGTGATGGTGAATTTGACGATGGATTTCACCGACTTGAAGCCGTATTTCCATGGAACCGCGAGGCGAAGCGGCGCTCCCATCTGTTTAACAATTGGCTTGCCATATACGCCGGTAGCAATGAATGCCAAGTCATTCGTTGCCTCATCGAGGCGAAGGCCTTCAACATAAGGCCACGGGTACCAGCGCTGGCGTTGGCCACGCGCGACATCCGGGTTCATGAAGGTTTCCATACGGAGATATTTTGCGCCCGCCTTCGGGCCAGCCATTTTCACCAGCTCTTTCAGCGCAAACCCGCTCCATGGAACCGCCATGGACCAAGCCTCAACACAGCGATGGCGGTAGAGGCGCTCCTCAATCGGCATCTTGCGGATAAGCTCTTCCGCATCCAGCGTCATGGGATTATCGACCATGCCGTCAATCGTGACGGCCCAAGGCTTAACTTCCAAATCCTGGGCGCGCTTCGAAATTTCTTTGTGTGACCCGAACTCGTAGAAATTGTTGTAGGTCAGCGCGATCTTCTTTTCGGTTAGATCACGGTCCAGCTTGTAAAGTTCATTGCGCTTGGCTGGGTATAGCTCCGGCGCGACATCGGGCGCTTCCATCACGTCAGCGCGCGCTGGAAGCGATACACCTGCAGCAAGCAGACCAGCGCCGCCGCCGACCAATAACTGGCGACGATTCATAAACAGGGCCTCTGGGGTCGCTTCCCGTTCGGGTATTGCCCAACGGCGTACGGACTTAATCAACATCTGGATTGGCTCCTGTTTTCGAAATCATGGGACTAAATTAGGGTTCACTGGCAAAAACGCCAATCACTGCTGCGTCATAATCACGGGAGCACAATCAAGATGAGTTCTTCAGAAGATAAGGTTAAGGTCGAAATTGATAGCGACGGCATCGCCTGGGTGACGCTGAACGAACCCGAGGTTCGCAATGCATTATCGCCGGAACTCCGCGCCCAATTCGTTGAGCGCATCCCGCCGCTTGAGTTCGATGAGAGTGTGCGGTGTGTGGTCATTCGGGGTGCGGGTGCCCATTTCATGGCGGGCGGGGATATCCGCATCATGCGCCAGCGCCTGCAAATGGAAACGTCTGAGCGTTCCCGGAACATTGTCAGCGGATTGCACGATATTCACCACGCCATCTTCGCGCTCCGCCGCATGCCGAAGCCTGTGATAGCCAGTGTTCAGGGTGCTGCTGCCGGGTTTGGCCTAAGCTTGGTAGCTGCGACTGATCTAGCCATCGCGGCTGACGACGCCGTGTTCACATTGGCGTACTGCCATATCGGCGCCAGCCCAGACGGCGGCTCATCCTACTTCCTTGGCCGCACGCTCGGTATGAAGCAGCAGATGGAATTAGCGTTCCTTGGTGATAGGTTCGGCGCAGAGAAAGCCAAAGACCTCGGCATCGTCAATTTTGTGACGCCAGTGGCGGATTTAGCTGCTGAAACCGACAAGCTCGCCCGCCGCCTCGCAGCCGGTCCAACCAAAGCATACGCCAACGCCAAAGCACTGTTTAACGCCAGCGGCCATCTTAGCATGGAAACCCAATTTCAGATGGAAGCGTCAATGATCGCTGATAGCATGGCAACAGACGACCACCGCGAGGGCGTCAACGCATTTCTGGACAAACGGAAGCCCAATTTCAGCGGGCGTTGAGCGGTGCAAGCGTTTCTCAGCATTAGTACCAGAAAATTCCAGGGGCAGACTCGTCCTGGCGCCAGACTTGCTCCATAATGCCTGTGGCCAGGCTCCTGGGGGGCTGTCTCTTATACACATCTCCGAGCCCACGAGACCTCTCTACAT
>CAJXVF010000593.1 GCA_913060845.1 uncultured Alphaproteobacteria bacterium
TCTACACCTCTCTATTCGTCGGCAGCGTCAGATGTGTATAAGAGACAGGTGCTGCGCGCTCAAGCACTTCGGTTGGTGTGTTTGATACGTTGGTCGGAAAGCTGAGTGCGGAGACGCCGTCCCCACTTGGACGCCCACCCAGGCCGCCATTAAAGAAAATGATCGTTGAAAACGGCGTCTCGCCATTCCATCCGGACATAGCAAAGCCGTGCAAGGGAACGCCGCTTTCTGCCGGAGTCTGGTCCGGTAAGGCCTTGGCCAGCGCATTGAATACGGCAGAGGTGCAGTAATGCCCAACCGTCGCCCGCGCCTCCACAGCAGCAGGATAGCTCGGGTTCAGAAAGCTGCCTTCGGGTGCGGTAATCGTAATGGGATGAAAAGCGCCTTCATTGTTGGGGATATCTGGGAACAGCACGCATTTCAGGGCATAGCTCGAATAGGCGCTGGTATAGCCCAGCACTGAATTCAGGGGTGACCGGTTCTGCGGTGAACTGCCTGCAAAATCGACGGAAAGCTCGTCCCCGCGCACGTCTATGCGGCATTGCATGACGAGTGGGGCAGTCGTGTCAAAGCTATCGATATGGGTGGTCGCTTCATACACACCGTCTGGAATGTCAGAAATAGCGCGTCGCATGGCGGTTTCGGTGAGGCCGATGATCTTGTCGCCGAAGCCCATCATGTCAGGCAACCCGTATTCAGCCAGCAACCCGGAAACGCCTTCCGTCATGCGGGTGCAGGCGCCGACCATGGCGTGAATGTCACCGCAGACTTCGTCGGGCACGCGGACATTCTGGCGGATGATCTCAAATAACGTTTCGTTGGCCTGGCCCTGATCGTAGAGCTTCAGGATCGGGATCTGCAGCCCTTCCTCATAGATATCCTTATTGTCGGGGGCGCGCCGACGCCCGCCAATATCTGCCATGTGTGCGATGGTGCCCGCGAAACCGACCAATGTATCGCCCAGGAAAATTGGTGCTGCCAATGTCAGGTCTGGCAGGTGGCCAGTGCCGATCCAGGGATCATTCGAAATGATGACATCGCCGGGCTTGAGCGTTTCAGCCGGGAATTTCTGCAAGTAGGCCCGCACAGACATTGGCAAAGTGCCGATGAAGGACGGGATCGACCGGGTTGCCTGGGCGACGGATTGGCCGTCGGGTGCGAGCACCATGCAGCTATAATCATGGGATTCACGCACCACTGTTGAGAACGAGGCGCGGTGCAGCGTCAACGCCGCCTCGTCAATGGCGGAAATCAGGCGGGTCCAAAGCACCTCGACTGTGATGGGATCGAGCGTTATTGAGGGCGGTATCAATTGGGACATGAAACTACCCTTCGAACTCAATGACGATATTGGCGGCAGCGTCCCGGTGGAAGCTAGCGTCTGGTCCAACAATGATGGTGGTTTCGCGTTCTTCAATCACAGCGGGACCGGGTATGACCTTGCCAGGCGCCAAACGATATCGGTCATAGACGGGTGTATCGCAGTAGCCTTCGGCACCATCGAAGCAAACTGGACGGCTGCCTTTTAGTGCATCTGCGCCTTCTGAATTCGGTTCAGCGGCGAAGTAGAGCTCGGTGCGCGGTTCCAACACCCGAGCCCGCAATCCAACGACCTCCAACGGCACGTCTGGTGGCGCGTGACCGTAAACGCCCTGGTAGATGTCTGCGAAATCTGCATGAAGGGCAGGGAGAGAAATCGCATCGCCATCAGGAATAGCCACGGTGACGGCATAGCCCTGGCCTTGGCAACGCAGGTCCATAGACCGCTGCATGACGATTTCACTGCTATCGCCCACCAGCTTGGCCAGCGAGGCCTCGCCCGAATGGCGCATTTGGGCAAATGCGGCGTGAACAGCGGTCCAATCCATGGAAGCGAGCGGCGCGAAATGGGGTGTGACGAGGTCAACGGCTGGCGGTGCCGCCAAACACCCGATTGCGGACGCAACGCCAGCGCCGTAGGGGCAAATCAGGCGCTTTAGGCCAAGCTTGCGTGCCAACGCATAGGCGTGCACTGGTCCGGCACCACCAAATGCAATCATGGCGAAGTTGCGCAGATCGACGCCTTTCTCCGCAGCATGGGCGCGCGTGGCGGCGACCATGCTCTCATTGACGATGTCATGAACGCCCCACGCGACTTGCTCCACCGACATAGAAAGTGGCGCCGCAACATCCTTCGCGAGCGCGTCCTTGGCTGCAGCAACATCCAATGTCATCGCGCCGCCGAGGAAATGGTCTGGATCAAGATATCCCAGTACAAGGTCGGCATCCGTCACCGTTGGGCGCTCGCCGCCTTGGCCGTAGCACACTGGTCCCGGCGCAGCGCCAGCAGATTGCGGGCCGACTTTCAAAAGCCCAAGTTCGTTCACATAGGCGATGGACCCGCCGCCAGCGCCGATTT
>CAJXVF010000594.1 GCA_913060845.1 uncultured Alphaproteobacteria bacterium
TCTACACCTCTCTATTCGTCGGCAGCGTCAGATGTGTATAAGAGACAGTTCTGAACCAGAACGCCGGCTGCTGATGCGCACCGATTGGGGCATCGTCCACCAGAATCCGCGCGATGGCCTGCGTATGTCCGTTAGTGCTGGTGGGAATGTCGGCGAGCGGCTGATGGCCGTTGGTGCGCGCCATTACGGCGATATCCGCAGCGAAGCTTTGGATTGGCTGGGCCGGGTCGAGATTGATGCAGAGCGTATTGATCACCTGCCGCACACATTTTCTGGCGGCATGCAGCAACGGACCCAGATTGCGCGAATATTGGTTTCGCAGCCGCGCCTCGTCTTCATGGATGAGCCGACGGGTGGGCTGGATGTATCCGTCCAGGCGCGATTGCTTGATCTGTTGCGAGGGCTTGTTCGGGACCTGGGTGTCGCGGCAGTTGTCGTCACCCATGATCTTGCTGTCGTCAGGCTGCTATCGGATCGTTTGATGTTGATGCGGCAAGGGCGGGTCGTTGAATCTGGCCTGACGGACCAAGTGCTGGACGACCCTCAACACCCCTATTCCCAGCTTCTCGTCTCATCGGTGTTGCAGGCATGACCCAACAAATGATGCTGCAGGTTCAAGACCTGTCGAAAACCTTCACCCTGCACACTCAGGGTGGTGCCACATTGCCGGTATTTGACGGGGTAAACCTCGCCGTCGGGGCCGGGCAATGTATTGCGCTCACCGGCGCTTCGGGCGCTGGCAAATCTACTTTGCTCCGCAGCCTCTATGCCAATTACCGGCCATCTAGCGGCCAGGTTCTTGTGCGGCACCGGGATGCGATGGTTGATCTGACGGGTGCCGAGCCCAGGCTCCAATTGGAAATCAGACGCGAGACCATTGGTTATGTCAGCCAATTCCTCCGCGTTATTCCGCGTATTCCGGCTGAGGAGATCGTGGCGGAAGCTGCCGTCGCTGGCGGCATGGATGACGCCGAAGCGTTGAATGCCGCGCGGGCGCTTTTACAACGGCTCAATCTGCCAGAGCGGCTTTGGTCCGTCCCGCCAGCCACATTCTCAGGCGGCGAACAGCAACGCGTGAACATTGCGCGCGGTCTCATCCGCTCATTTCCTATCCTGCTGCTGGATGAGCCGACGGCGTCCCTGGATGCCGAAAACCGCAACGTCGCAGTAGCGCTCATTATGGAGGCAAAAGCCAAAGGGGCAGCCATTGTCGCCATTTGTCATGATGAAACGGTGCGCGCCGAAATTGCCGACGCCGTATTCGATGTATCCGCATTCCAAGCCGCCGCGTGAGGTCTAACTCCATGCCTGAAACTATGCTCGCCAACGCTAATATCGTGCTGCCAGATGGCGTTCTGCACGGCGCCGTCACCGTTCTAAACGGCAAGATCGCCAGTATTGAGGAGGGGGACGCAGTTCCTCCGGGTGCCGTGGATTTTGCGGGGGATACGCTCATTCCCGGTCTCGTCGAACTGCATACGGACAATGTCGAAAAGCACATGGTGCCAAGGCCGGGCGTCGTTTGGCCCGCACCAGTTGCAGCCATTCTTGGGCATGATGCACAGATGGCTGCTGCAGGTGTGACGACCGTCTATGACGCCATTGCTGTCGGCGAATATATGGACCGGAACTATCGGCGCGCTTTGTTGGCGACAGTGATGGGCGCGATCAAAGATGCCGCCGCCAGTGGTCTGTTCAAGGTCGATCACCGGGTGCATCTGCGGTGTGAAATCGCAGATGATATCGTGGCGGAACTGTTTGAACCCTATGCCGATGATCCTTTGGTTGGCCTAATTTCTGTTATGGATCACACGCCCGGTCAGCGCCAATGGCGGGACCTTAAGTCGTTCAAGACGTTTAAAAATGCGAATATGAGCGACGATGAGTTTCAGGCCTATATCGATCAACGCATTGCTAATTCCAGTAAGCAGACAGAGAAGAACCGGCGCGCCATTCTTGACCGCTGGGGTGGGCGCGGCCCTGTCGCCAGCCATGATGACACAACGCCGGAGCATGTGGATGAGGCCGTAGCCGACAACATCATGATCTCCGAATTCCCCACGACGTTAGCAGCGGCGGAGGTGGCGCGGACTGCAGGTATGCGCACCGTTATGGGCGCGCCGAATGTCGTGCGCGGTGGCTCACATTCCGGCAATGTCTCCGCGATTGATCTGGCTGAGGCTGGATTGCTGGATGCGTTATCTTCCGATTACGCCCCGATCAGCCTCGTCCACGCTGCTTTTGCTTTGCATGAACGTGTTGGCCTTTCGCTGCCGGATGCCGTCGCAACCATCTCCGCCAACCCTGCGGATATGTTGGGCCTAAGTGATCGGGGTCGTATTGCGCCGGGCCCTGTCTCTTATACACATCTCCGAGCCCACGAGACCTCTCTACA